>JAHFBZ010000056.1 GCA_023249725.1 Methanobacteriaceae archaeon | reverse complement strand
AAATACCACGTGTTTTACAGCGATTCATTAAACAAAAAATCTTACCCGACTATAAAAGACTCACCAACTACATGGAACATCATAAAATACCACGAACATCCAACACAGTAGAAAACTACTATAGACAAACAGAACCAGAACAAATAAAAAAGAAATACAAAACCATAACCAGAATACTCACCTACCTACACCACAAAATGAAAAACTGGACACAAAAACATATAAAAAAATAACAACACCCACAAACTTTACAAAGCCAAAAAAAGAAAAGATGCAAATATTTTGAAATATGAAGAATTTTAATGGTTTTTGAGTTATTTCATTTACCAAAAATTTTATTTCCATACTATATTTGGTTCATTTCGTCCTGGTATTCTCTGATATTCATATTTCGGATATCCAATCATGAATGGGTAGATCATAGCATTTTCAGGAGGTATTTCCATCATCTCTTTCAAAGGATGATGCTGATTGCAAGCAATATTAAGAAGGCCCGCCCAGCATCCACCCATGCCAAAGGAAGGTAGTGCTAAATCTAAATGAGTTAATGCAATAACTCCATCAGTGACAGCCATTTTATTATATTCTGGAGCATGTGCCACTACCAAACAAGGAGCATCTCTCAATATAGGGTCCATTCCATTATCCCATGCCTCAACCATGGGGGAAAAAGGTATCATTTCATTCAGAGGAGATTTCTGATTTACCATATCTCTCATCCATTCCACCACATTTCCTGCGATTTCTTTAATTTTTTCTGGATCGGTAAATACAGTCCACTCTAAAGGTTGGCCATTACCTGCAGATGGAGCATATCGAACCATGTCAAATATTTCTTCTAGTTTTTCCTTTTCCACAGGTTTTCTATCATAATTACGAATTGATCTTCTAAACTTCATATGGAATCCCAATTGTTCCGGAGCAATCAATGTTCTCTCAGAATTATCCATATAATCCCCTTTTGCTAAGCCATCCAGGTTTATAGCTCCACTGGGACAAATTGCCTCACAGTGCCCACATTGATTACAAAAGGCTTCCGGGCCAGGCATTTCAGGAAAATCTTTCATTTCAATTAATCCCATGACACAATTAAGTGCACAATTACCGCATTTAGAACATAGATCTGAATTAAATGTTTTATTCATGATTTCACTCGTTTTAATTATTTTGGTTTCCAAATATTAATCCCTGTACAAGGTTATATTTGTATGTACAAACAATATTATATAAAGTTTACTCATAATTCTAAAATTTTATAAAAAGTAAAACACATACCTTCTCTAGAGGTACTTAAAAAATGAGCAATGAAAACTCCGAAAGCGAAATAATGTGCAGCTGCCTTTATTTCACCACTAATAAGCTCCATAGAATTATCAATAAAATGGCGGAAGAAGAATTTATTAAAACTGGGCTATCACCATCTTATGCCCTTGCTTTAATGTTAATTATAAACGAACAGGGTTTATCTCAAAACGAGATAAGTAAAAAACTCAATATAAAACCTTCTACTACCTCCAGATTTATGGATAAACTAGAAAGTAAAGGATTAGTATCCAGAAAAGTCAAAGGGAAAGTTTCATATTTATACCCCACTGAAAAAGGGGAAGCTTTACAGGAAGATATTGTTAATTGTTTGGAAAATCTACATAACCGATATTCTAAAATTCTAGGATCCAAACACGGTGTCAAATTAACTCAAGATATATATGAAGCTGCAAATGAACTAGAAAAAGATTTATAATGTGAATTTATTATTAATTTATTAAATTTATTTTCAAAAATATAATTATAAATTAAAGAGGATTAATCATGACTAAACTTTATATAGCTGGCATAGGGCCAGGTTCTGCAGATTACGTAACTCCCGCTGCAAGAAATGCAGTTAAATCAGCTAAAATAACCATTGGAAGTAAAAGAGCACTGGACCTATTTCCAGAGGCCAATGAAGTGGTTCCATTGAATGTCAAAGACGTGCAGGAGAAATTAGAAATGGGCGTGGATATGGTTAATGACGGGAAAAGCGTTTGTGTCCTTTCCACCGGTGACCCTGGATTTTCAGGCGTTTTAAAACCAATAAAAAGAATAATTGAAGAAAAAGGATTAGAAAATAACATTAATCTAGAAATAATTCCAGGTATAAGCTCCCTCCAGCTTTGTGCAGCACGCCTAGAAATCTCCTGGGACGAAGCAGACCTTATGACTTTCCATGGTCGTGAAAATTCCCTAGAAGTTATGGATATTCTGGATAATGGGCGGCCCACCATCGCCCTTCCTTCTCGAAGTACGGCAGATATGGCTCAGTTTTTACTGAATAACGGGGTTGATCCTAGTAGGAAAGTGGCTATATGCGAACGTTTAAGCTACCCCGACGAAAAATTTGTCACCAGCACCCTGAAAGAAGTGGCTCAGAGTGATTTTACCTATATGTGTGTTATGGTTATTTATTAGATAAAATAAATTAAAATAAAAATTAATAAAGTTGAATATGAAATGATTTATTATTTTATTTTAATTAATCTTATTTTATTCTAAAAAAATTATTAGCTTATTCTAAACAGATTTCATCGTCTTCCTTGCTCCAGGGCGGTGACACAACACATAAAAACTTCAATTCAACATCCGAAATATTTTTTATAAATTGTATTTCTCCTGGTGGAATATAAACTGATTGGCCTGGTTCTAAGACTGCTTTTTCATCACCAATATACATCAAACCTTTTCCTTCTAATATAAAATAAACTTCTGAAGATTTTTTCAGTCGGTGGGGGTGGGAAGACTCACCTGGTCGCAGAATAGCATGAGCCATGCTACAATTCATTTTTATTTCTGCATTTTCCCTATCAGGATGTAGTAACTCACAAATAAATGTTCCATCTACCGTCTCAAAGTATTTAGCAGTTTTTAGATCTTTTATAATCATAGAATCAACATCATTTTGAATTCTTACTATTAAGATTAATTATAAGAAATAAATTATAATTTAAAAATTCTAATTAATTAATATTTTAATCAATGATTAATAAATAATTTTTTTAAATACTCTCAAAATTATGCAAAAATAGAAAAAAATTAAAATAAAAAATAAGTCCTTAAACCAGGATAGTTGAAATATGAAGTAAAAAAGAAAATATTTGTTTTATTCAAACATTTTCCGCATACATCTTCGGATGGTACCTTCTGCAGCCATTCCACCCATCAAATTCTGCAATTCTTTGGCCAAAGCCTGCGCAGCAACTAGATTAGTTGGTTGAATAGTTCCTTTTTCCACCCATTTATTCACACCGTCATCCAGTTTCTCTAGGGTTTTAATAGCAGCATCCAGTTCTTCTTGGTCTTCTAATAAGTGCATGGATTTAGCACTCTTAATTAAAAGTTCAGGGTTCATGGCTTTTAACATTCCATTTACACCAGAAGTTTCTACCAGGGAAGCAATGGTCTGTAAGGTCATTAAAATTTGTTTTTCCACCATTTCTTCTGGGGCCTTAATAATCTGAGTACCCACATAGTAGTAATCCAGAACACCAGATAGTGTTACTGCAGTCACCAGCGATCCCATATCTGCTACTGCTGAAGATACATCTGCTGGAACAATATAAGCTTCTTTCCCACAGCTTTCAGCTAGTTGAACACATTTTTGTATCTGTGCTTCAGTAGCAATATCCAGATCACTAGAGGAATGTCCACCAATAACATAGTGCCCATGCTGAGGAGTTCCAGGTACTGCTGCAGGGTGTAGGGAAGCTATTCCTATGTCTTTCCTATCTTTTCTAAGTTCACGTTCTAAAACATAGTATAATACTATAGGAGATACCGTACAGGTGTTAGAGATAATTCCATTTTCAGGAATGTGTTTGGTAATTGTTTTAGCAACTTCAAAGGTTTTTTTACCAAATGGAGTGAAAAGAACTGCTATTTCTGCATGTCTAGCTGCTTCTGCATCATCAGCAGTTACTTTGACCCCGGCCCCTTCTACAATTTTCCAGTGCTCATCACTTAACATTTCTCGATTTGGTTCAGCCAAATAAACATCATGTCCTGCCTGAGCATATTCTATAGCCATTCGGCTTCCACCATAAGGAGGTACTCCACCGTATTTCTCTGGTAATTTAAGTTGGTTCACATAAAGATCCTGATTTCCTGCACCATACACTGAAATTTTCATTTAATTCACCACGAATAATTTTTGCATCCTAATTTTTTCATTCAATAACATAAACAAAAATCTTATCTTATACTATATGCACCTAAACTACATATTAAAATTATATGGTTTAAATTTATAAACCCCTTTATAAATATTCTAATAAATGAATAAATCACATGAAATTATAATGAAAATATCTCTTTTTTTAATAACTTATAAATTTTAATAATATTGGATTTTTAAATAATAATAATAATAATAATAATAATAATAATAATAATAATTAATAATAATTAGAATATTATAAAAAATTTAAAAGTAAGAATTATTTAAAAAAGAAAATAATAAAAATTATAAGGTCAAAATTACGCATTCGGTTGACCATATAACATTTCAGAAATTTTTTCTAATGATTCTAGACCTTTAGCTTCTTCTTTGAGTAGTGGAATTTCTGCTACTAGTTGATCAGAGAATTTTTCCTCAATCATTTTGAGTCTCTTTTGTTGTAAGTTTCTTCTAGCTTCACAGAATTCACAATCAGATACTTCAGGTAAGACTTGGTTTACAATTACTCCATCAGAGTGCATATTGTATTTTTCAAGTGCCATCATGGCTCGTTCAGACTCGTAAATAGACATTTCTTCTGGAATGACAACCATTTTAAAAGAAGTCCGGTTAGGATCAGCCATAACATCTCTCGCTTCTCTGATTCTCTTTTTAGTTACTTCCATATCTTCCAAGGCCTTATCTTCCTCTTCTTCATCACCCATGAATGGCATGATGTTTTTAAAGGCCTTAGCCATACTTCCCACTTGTCTCCTTATCTTAATCATTTTACCCACCCAGGAATCCATCATTTCCGGGAAGGAAAGGAGTCTAAGAGTGTGTCCAGTTGGAGCAGTATCGAAAATCACAATGTCGTACTCATCAGTAGTCATGTACTGCATGAAAATATCAAAAGCAGCGGTTTCATCAATACCCGGTGCCATAGAGGCCATATCCATTTGGTCCTGGAGCATGTCCATTCCCATTCCAGGATTAGATGCCTGTTGTTCCTGCATTTTTGCCTGATATTGTTCCATGGCCACTTCAGGGTCCACTTCTACTGCAAAAAGGTTTTCAGCTATAGGGGTCGGATAATGTCCTATTTCTTTTTCCAGGGAATCTCCCAGGGAGTGTGCTGGATCAGTAGATATTACTAGAGTTTTTTTGCCAGATTTAGCCATCCATAAAGCAGTAGCAGCAGAAACTGTAGTTTTTCCCACTCCTCCTTTACCTCCAACAAATACAAATGTTGTTTTTCCTTTGTTGAATTTAAATAGATCTTTAAATGCCATTATAATCCTCCTACAATGAATATAAAAACTAATGAAGTTTAACAATAACTTATTCCATCCTCATTGGTCCTTTTTATATTGGATATATCGAATATATTATACTTGCTTTTAAACTTATCTTATATCAAAGACATAACATTATAGTTAATATACAATTTAATGTGGAAAATTAATTAAATATTAAATAGTAGACCCCTAGTTAAAACCTAAATGAATTAATAACTTAATTCATAAATTATCTCCAATTGGGCCAATTAATCATCCTGAGAATTTATATATTAATTATGAGCATATTTGAATACTACAATTTAAAAAAAAGAATTTAAGGCGATTATAAATGGAAAATACTAGAATTCCCCCATTAGGTACCGAAAAAAGCATAGCAAAAATAGAAAAATTCATAGAAAGAAAGGTAGATGAATCCGGCTCTTCTGGAATTGTTCTGGGCCTTAGTGGAGGAATTGACTCAACGGTAGTGGCTTACTTATCTCAGAGAATATTAGGCTCATCAAAAGTGTTAGGACTTATAATGCCCAGTGAAACTACTTCCTCAGAAGATGTGGAACATGCTCAGATAGTAGCGGAAATACTGGGTATTGAATATGAAATAATCCACATAGATCCTTTAATTGAACCCTTCCAAAACTTATGCTCCCATGAATCTAATGAACTAGCTCGAGCAAATTTAAAAGCCAGAATCAGAATGATGATTCTATATTACCACTCCAATTCGCTTAATCGCCTGGTGGTAGGTACTGGAAACCTTAGTGAACTTTTAATAGGTTATTTCACCAAATACGGTGATGGTGGAGTGGATATATTGCCTATTGGAGATCTTTACAAGACTCATGTACGAGAAGTGGCCAGTGGACTGGAAGTTCCAGAAGAAATAATTGATAAAGCACCTACTGCAGGTTTATGGCCTGGACAGACTGATGAAGAAGAATTGGGAATGAAATACGAAGTACTGGATGAAATTCTCTATTTAATGATTGATAAATCATTGGAAGATAATATTATCGTAGAGAAAGTTAATTTACCAATAAATGAGATTCAAAGAATAAAAGAAAGGGTTAGAATATCCAGTCATAAAATTAATTCCCCTGAAATCCCGCCCTTGCGAAAATAAACTGATAAATAAAAGAAAAAATAATATAATTTTTGGGATTAGAATAATAAAAATCAATTGTAAAAAAAATTATGGACTAGAATGATTATAAAATAGGTAATGTAATAAATATGGGATTTAAAACAGATTTTTCTTAGTAAATAATGTTTAAAACGTATGGATAATTTAAGGTCGGTGATTTAAATGTTTGTACTGATTTATATTACTACATCTAGCGAAGAAGAATCCTCTATAATAGGAAATAAACTGGTAGAAGAGAGATTAGCTGCCTGTGCCAACATAATCCATGAAATAAAATCAGTCTACTGGTGGCAGGGAAATCTGGAAAAAGATCTTGAATCAGTACTTATAGTTAAAAGTCTGGAAAGCAAAGCAGACAATATTATAAAAAGAGTAAAAGAATTACATAGCTATGAAAACCCATGCATAGTGGCTTTACCTATAATAAAAGGCTCAGAAGAATATTTGAATTGGGTAAAAAAAGAAGTTGAAGCGGAAAATGAAAATAACTTATAATAATTCTTTTTAAGACCTATTTAAACTCTTTAAGGCTTGAGTTAAGCATTAATATAAAATTGAAAGAAATAGTCCAAGCTTATTTATTTAAATTGATAATATTTTTTGATAATAATTATTATAGAATTGAATAGAAATGTTGAAAGTAACTTAATTTTTTATTTAATAATTTCATTAATATAAAATTGAAAGAATATTGGTAGATTATACCTAGAATATAAAATAACTTCAATTAACTCAAAAAATTAAAACTTATTAATTACGAATATTACGAATTAAAACTTATTGTGATGGTGATTCTGTGAAAAAGAACGTGGAGAGTAAATGGCAAAAGAAATGGGATGAATCAAAAGTATTTCAATCAGATCCAGACGATAGGGAAAAATTATTCTTAACTGTGGCCTATCCTTATCCCAGTGGAGCCATGCACATTGGACACGGGAGAACCTATACTGTTCCCGATGTTTATGCCCGTTTTAAAAGAATGAGAGGATATAATGTACTATTTCCCATGGCCTGGCATGTTACCGGAGCTCCAGTTATTGGAATAGCCAAGCGAATTCAGCGGCGAGACCAATGGACTATGGATATTTACCAGAACATCCATAAGGTTCCAGAAGATGAACTGGAAAAGTTCACGGATCCAGAATACATTGTGAAGTACTTCAGTAGTGAGTATCATGAAGTCATGGAACATATGGGGTACTCCATAGACTGGAGAAGAGAATTTAGGACCACCGACCCATCTTATCAAAAATTTATTGAATGGCAAATTCGCCAACTCAAAGACAAAGGTTATGTAAAACAAGGAGCCCACCCCGTAAAATACTGTGGTGAATGTGAAAATCCCGTAGGAGATCACGACCTTTTAGAAGGAGAAGGAGTAGGAATTAATGAAATGACCCTTCTTAAATTTGAAATTGATGGATATTACCTGGTTCCAGCTACTTTCCGTCCGGAAACTATTTATGGTGCTACTAACCTCTGGTTAAATCCCGAATCTCATTATCTTAAAGTTAAAGCCGATAATGAAGAATGGTTAATCAGTGCAGAGGCTTATGATAACCTTTCACAGCAAAAAACCTTAGAAATTATCGAAGAAGTTGATCCCATGCCATTAATTGGGCGTATGGTTAAAAATATTGTGACCGGCCAGGAACACCCTATTCTACCGGCCAGTTTTGTTGATCCAGAATACGCCAGCGGTGTAGTATTTTCCGTTCCAGGCCATGCCCCAGTAGATTACATAGCTCTCCAGGACCTTAAAAACAATTCAAAACTTCTGGAAAAATATAGTCTAGGCGAAGTTGTGGAAAAAATCCAGCCCATTAATGTTATTACATTAAAAGGGTATGGAAAATTCCCTGCTCAGGAATTAATTGAAAAATTAGGTGTGGAAAATCAAAACGATCCCAAGCTCCAGGAAGCCACCAATGAGCTTTATAAACAGGAACATGCTAAGGGGATCATGAGCAAACATGTAATAGATTACAGTGGCCGGCGGGTTTCAGAAGCCCGGGACGAAATCAGTGCTCATCTACGAGAAATTGGAAATGCTAGTTTAATGTATGATTTCGCTGAGAGACCAGTTATTTGCCGGTGCGGAAACCGTTGTGTAGTTAAAATAATGGAAGACCAGTGGTTTATGAAGTATTCTGATGAGGAATGGAAAAATAAAACTCGGAACACTCTGGAAAGGATGAAAATTGTCCCTGAAGAAGTTCGAGCCAATTTCAAATATTATATTGGGTGGTTACATGATTGGGCCTGTTCTCGTAGAATTGGACTGGGAACCAGAATTCCGTGGGATCCCCAGTGGATAATAGAGCCATTAACAGATTCCAGCATTTATATGTCCTATTATACCATTGCCAAATACCTAAGAGAAATGAATCCTGAGCATTTAAATTATGAATTATTCTCACAAGTATTTTTAAATCAACCTGGAGATGTTAAAGTAGAAGATAATCTTTTAAATGAAATAAAAAATGAATTCAACTATTGGTATCCTCTGGACTGGAGACTATCTGCCAAGGACCTTATTGGGAACCACCTAACTTTCCATGTATTCCACCACGCAGCCATATTTCCCGAAGATAAAAGGCCTCAAGGAATAGTTGTTTTTGGAATGGGTCTTTTAGAAGGCCACAAGATGTCATCATCTAAAGGAAACGTCATATTGCTATCTGATGCCATTAACAATCACGGAGCTGACGTAGTCCGTCTATTTTTAATGTCCGCTGCCGAGCCATGGCAGGACTTTGATTGGAGAGAAAAAGAGGTTAAAGGAACCAAAAGAAGACTGGAATGGTTTGTAGAATTTGCTCAAAAGGTGGAGGAGATTCACAACGGCCCATTATATATCAATGAAGTGGGAACTGAATCCGATATCGTCCCAGAAAGTTTCATCAGTAAGTGGATGTTAGGTCAGCTTAATTTAAGAATTAAAGATACTACTGAAGCGTTAGAAGGATTCCAGACCAGAAAAGCCGTTCAAGATTCTCTTTTCCTCCTTAAAAAGGATCTGGATCATTACTTCCACCGAATTAAGTCTTATTTAGATGATGAAAAGGAAGTTCCTGAAATTTCATTTGTACTGGCTACTGTTCTAGAAGCATGGATTAGATTATTGGCACCATTCACGCCTCACACCTCAGAAGAACTTTGGGAGAAATATGGGGGAGAAGGATTTGTATCAGAAGCTCCATGGCCCAAATATAATCCAGATTTAGTAGATGATAAGGTTCAAAAGGCAGAAGAAATCATCCAGGGACTGGTTAAAGATATTTCAGAGATTAAAAAAATTGTAGATGTTGAACCCGAAAAAATACATGTTTATCTGGCTCCGGAATGGAAATGGAATGTGTTTGACATAGCTCGTGAAGTTGGAAGGCCTGATATTGGTCGAATAATGGGCCAATCTGTGCAGCAAAATGTCCATGATGATAAAAAGGAAATTGCTGAGTTTGCTAAAAAAATAAGCCGGGAAATGACCCGTATTAGTTATGTAGGCCATTTGGATGAGTACCAAATACTTTCTGATTCTTTGGATTACATATCCGGAGAAGTAGGAGCAGAGGTTATTGTTCGCCAGGACGCTGATTATGACCCTGAAACTAAGGCCAAAAATGCCATGCCCTATAAACCGGCTATTTTCATGGAATAAAAAGAAAAGAACTTTTAAATTAGAATATTTTTAATATAATATTTTAAAAATATTCAATTTTATTATATTTTTTGTTAATTTTAGATTAAAGGGAATTCAAAGGAGGAATAGTCAAATGGGTAAAAAACCAGAAACTAATCGGGTGTATGCTACAATTATAATCAGTTTTTTATGGTTACTATCACTGGGACTGTGGTTATTTTTCTATGCCGAAAGTTACAGCATTATCCAGAATATTGCAGTATTCATAATTTCCATAGTAATTTTGGGAGCTATTACCGTAGCTTTATGGGTCCCCTGGAGCATGAAAAATGCTTAAATTAACTTAATTTAATATTAAACTCTTTATTTTTAATTTTTAGATTCTTAAAAATAGTCTTAAAATAAAATATCTTAATTTTATTTCATTAATAAATGTCAAACATTATTTAAAATATTAAATTATTTTAATAACAAGAATTAAATCCATAATAGTGATCACCATGAAAATTAGAAACATCATTGCTATTTATTCACTTTTTATTGGTATTTTAATGATAGGTATGTGGAGCATGTTTATTTTAACCGGACAGGTGCCAGAAATGGTCACTAAACCAGCTGAAATTATGCTGCACTTACTGGCCGAATTTACTACAGCAGTTCTCTTAATAGGAGGAGGAATAGGCCTTTTAAAGAAGATAAAAATAGGTTACAACCTTAATTTAGTGGCCCTGGGGATGTTACTCTACACCTTAATTGTCAGTCCAGGCTATTACTTGCAAAGAGGAAATTTGGCTTTTGTATGCGTATTTGCTCTCCTTTTCATTTTAACCTTGGTGTTTTTGATTAAAAGCTTAAAAAAAGAATATGAAATAAAGCTGGATCGTTTATCACCAGAGTAAGTAATTCTTTAAAAGATGATTTTTAAATAATTTTAAAAAATAAATATATTTAATTTATTCTTTCGATGTTTTTTCCCATAATACTAATTTTAAAAAATAAAAACCAAATTAAAGCAAATAAGAAGTATTAAAAATAAATAAACTTAATAAAATTCTTAAAATACGTTTATATTATTCTTTCTATAGGTACTACTAAAATATCCATGGCACCTAACTTTTTTAATTTATTTACCAGTTGAAAAACATCAAATTCATCAACTACTGCATGTACAGCCACTACATGCTCACTGGAAAGCACTTTAGATATAGTAGGGCCTGTCATACCCGGCATGGCCTGGGTTACTTTATCCAGATTTCCTTCATCCACATTAAGCATGATGAGCTTTTTGCCCTCAGCATCCATAACTCCCCTAACTCCAGTACGTAATTCTTCAATTATTTCCTTTTTTTCGTTGTAGCTTTGAGGATTGGCTATCAATTTAATAGAGCTATCCAGAATGGTGTCTATTATTTTGAGATGATTCATTTTTAAGGTGGTTCCGGTACTGGTGAGATCAGTTATGATATCTGCCACCCCAATAAAAGGTGCAATCTCAGTAGAACCACTTAGTTCCACTATTTTAGCATCTATCCCGTTTTTTTCCAAGTACCTGCCAGTTAGATTCGGAAATTCTGTGGCCACCACAGTCCCAGATTCTATATCGCTTAAGGATTCCACTGGAGAATCTTCTGGAACAGCTAAAACTAAACTTGCATTTCCAAAATTAAGGTCTTCTAATAGCCTTATTTGTACATTCTTTTCTTCAATGAGATCCAAGCCAGTTATTCCAATATCCGCTGCGCCATCAGCCACAAATTCCGGTATATCTGCAGCCCGGGTGAACATTACAGTTATATCTGGATGATGAGTATCGGAAAAAAGTTTTCTATTGACTGTATCTTTTAATCCAATTCCTGCCTTTGATAAAAGTTTTACAGAAGGTTCGCTGATTCTTCCTTTAGATGGGATAGCTACTCTAAGTTTCATATTCTCCTCCAGGTTAAATAATGGTCCAATTATACTTAATTACAAGTTAATACTGAGATTTTTTAATGATATTTGGAAATTTCTATATAATTCTTTAATTGAAGATTAATTTAAAATTTTTATTATAAATTTTAAATTCAGTTTTCTATTTCTTTCTATTTCTATATTATATTTTTATTCTAGTTTAATTTTATTATTAATTATTAGAATTTTAATATTTCGCATATATATTAATAGAGGATATTAATATCCAATACCCGGTATTGAGATTAGTTATCATGTTGATTAAAAATTTAATTGTATATTTTAAATAGTAATAATTCTAGATTATATAACAATATTTAATTAAAATCTATTTGTAGTAAATTAGGCTAATAATTTAGGCATAAGAGGTTTTTATGTCCCCATTTAAAATATTAATCGTAGAAGACGATGCTATAGAATCCCTGGATATCCAGAAGAGATTAGAATTATTGGGTTATGAAGTTCCTTATGTTGCATCACGAGGCCAGGAAGCAATAGATAAGGCTTCCCAGATAATTCCGGATCTTGTTTTGATGGATATTAGTTTAAAAGGAGATATGGATGGCATAGACGCAGCTTCAGAGATAATAAAATTAGATATACCAATAGTATATCTGACTGCACACTCTGATGAAGCTACAGTTAAAAAAGCCAAATTTACTCAGCCTTATGGCTATTTGATTAAACCTTATGATCCTAATGAGCTTAAATATGCTCTTGAACTTGCAATTTATAAAAGCAAAAATGATAAAAAATTGAAAGAACGCAGTGCAATTTCTAAAGCAATATTAAACTCTTCCAATGATTCAGTTTTTCTAACGAATGTCAAAGGAATTATTTTAGATATAAATGAAACTGCTGCCCTAAGATTAGGATTTAATAAAAAGCAACTTATTGGTTCTCATTTTAAAGAATTTATAAATCCTAAACTTGCAAAATCACGCTGGAAACATTTTGAAAATGTTATTAAAACAAAAAAACCAGTTGAATTTGAAGATGAGCGAGATGGAATCATATTTGAACACTGCATCATCCCCATATTAGAAAACGGAGAAGTTCAAAAATTATCCTCATTTAGCAGAGATATAACTGATAAAAAAATATCAGAACAGCTAATTATAGAATCAGGAAAGAGATACAAGACTATTTTTGACAATTCAGGTTCTGCTAGTATACTTTTTGATAATAATGGACTAATATTAATGGTTAATTCTGAATGGGAAAATGTATCGGGATATTCTAAAGAAGAAGTTGAAGGAAAAGTAAAATGGATGGATCTTGTAAATCCAGATTATCTTGATTTAATGAGGGAATACCACCAAAAAAGAGAATCCAACGATTCTTCAGTTCCATCTAAATATGAATCTTGTTTTGTTAAAAAAGATGGTTCCTCACTGCACATGTATGTTTCGGTTGTTCCAATACCTGGGAAAGAGGAATGGTTGGCATCAGCCATAGACATAACCGATTTAAAGAAAACTCAGGAAAAATTATTACTAAACGAAGAAAGATTAAGTCTGTCCATGCAAGGAGCTAATGCGGCATTATTTGAATGGAATATTACCACTGGAGAAGCCTATTTTTCACCAGAATACTATCAAATGTTTGGCTATGAACCGAGCGAATTTCCAGCCACTTATGAATCATGGGCCAATATTATTCATCCTGAAGACCGTGAAAAGATTATTTTAAGTCTCAATCAACAATTTAAAGGCAATTTAGACCAATTTAAAATAGAATATAGGGTAATCTGTAAAGATGGTAGTGAAAAATGGATTTTAGGTTTGGCAAAGGGAAAAGAATTTGACGAAAAGGGCATTGCTACTAGAATAATTGGAATTAACTTGGATATAAGTGAACAAAAAGAACTAGAAAAAAACCTAAGCGAAAGTCAACGAAGATTAGAAACATTAATGGGCAATCTACCAGGTATGGCCTACCGGTGCAAAAACGATCTGCACTGGACTATGGAATTTGTGAGCAAAGGATGTAACGAACTCACAGGATATGCTCCTGAAGATTTAATTGAAAACAAAAAACTTTCCTATGCCTCTTTGATACATCCAGATGAGCGTGCAAAAGTCTGGGAAGAAATACAAGTAGCATTAGCAGAAAAAAAAGATTTCAAGATATTTTATAGAATAATTACTGCAGATTCTACTACTAAGCATGTTTTAGAAAATGGAAAAGGTATTTTTTCCAGCACAGGAAAATTATTGGCATTAGAAGGATTTATATCCGATGTAAGTGACCAAAAAAAGGCTCAAGAAGAGCTTTTGGAATCAAAAAATTATTTAGATAACATTCTAAATTCAATAGCAGATCCTATCTTTGTTAAAGATAAAAATCATGAATGGATTCTTATAAATAAAGCTTTCAGCGAATTTATAGGTTATTCTCAAGAAGAATTAATTGAAAAATCAGATTATGATTTTTTCCCTAAAAACGAAGCAGATATTTTCTGGCAAAAAGATGAAGAAGCATTTACCAATGCACAGGAAAATGTGAATGAAGAAGAAATAACAACTTCCAAAGGAGATGTACGGAATATAATAACCAAAAAAGCAGTTTATACTGATGAAACTGGAGAAAAATATCTAGTAGGTGTTATTAGCGATGTTACTGATTTAAAAGATGTGGAAAAGAGACTAAGGACTTCTCAAGAAGCTTATAGAGGCATATTTGAAAATATAAACAATGCTGTGGCAGTTTATGAAGCAATAGATGATGGGAAAAACTTTATAATTAAAGATTTCAATCACGCTGGTGCTAGGATCGAAAAAGTGGATCGAAAGGAAATAATTGGTAAAAATATTACTGATGTTTTCCCAGGTGTTGAAGATTTTGGAATTTTAGCTGCTTTAAAAAGAGTTTGGAAAACCGGAACACCAGAAAAATTCCCAGTTTCATTTTATGAAGATGAAAGAGTCTCTGGTTGGCGTGAAAATTATATCTATAAGTTGATTTCTGGAGAAATAGTAGCTGTTTATGAAGATTTAACTAAGCAAGTGCAAGCAGAAGAGGAAATTAATCTTAATCAAAAGAGATTAAAAAGTTTAGTTAGAATATTACAGTATAATCCAGAATCAGTACAAGATTTATTAGATTATGCTCTCGAAGAAGCCATTAAACTTACTAAAAGTAAAATAGGTTATATTTACCATTATTATCCTGATAAAAAAGAATTCATTCTGAATACATGGTCCGAAGGAGTTATGGAAGAATGTTCATTTAAAAAAGTCCCAGAAGTCTATGAACTGGAAAAAACAGGCATTTGGGGAGAAGCTGTTCGACAAAGAGAATCATTTATTATAAATGATTTCCAGGGCCCCAATCCTCTTAAAAAAGGTTATCCTGAAGGTCACGCCCCATTATATAAATACATGACCCTACCCATTTTTAGTAGAAATGAAATTGTGGCCGTGGTTGGTGTAGCCAATAAAGAAGAAGACTACACTGAAACAGATTTGCTTCAGTTAGAATTACTTATGGATGCTGTTTGGAAAGGTGTAGATCGTCAAAAATTTGAAGAAGCTTTAAAAATTTCAGAAACACAATACAAAGCTATTTTTGAAAATACTGGCACAGCCACCGCCATCAGTGAAGAAAATATGATTTTATCATTGGTGAATGAAGAATTTTGTGAACTTACTGGTTATTCTAAAGAAGAAATAGAAAATAAAATGACTTGGACTGAATTCTTCGTGGAAGATCAGTTAGAACGGATGGAAAATTACCATAAGTCGCGTAGATTAGATCCTGAAAAAGCGCCGAAAAACTATGACAGCCAATTAATCAATCGAGAAGGTAATGTTAAAGACGTTCATATGAGTGTAACTATGATTCCAGGCACTAAAAAGAGTTTAGTATCGGTACTGGATATAACTGAAAAGAAAAGGTCGCTTACTAATCTTAAAAAAGAACTTAAAATTAATAAATCTCTAGCACATATATATGCTCCTATAATTTCACCTGATTCGACCATAGAGGATGTAGCATGCTCAATTTTAGAAGAGTCACGGAAATTGACCGGTAGTGTACATGGTTATGTTTCTTCTATAGATCCAAAAACAGGACATAATATAGGGCATACTTTGACTAAAATGATGCCTAACTGTAAAGTATTGGTAGAAGAAAAAAAGGT
>JAHFBZ010000055.1 GCA_023249725.1 Methanobacteriaceae archaeon | reverse complement strand
CTAAAACAATATCCATTAAAATAAGTTCTGGGTGGTGTTCTAATGCTAGTTCAATTGCTTCCTGACCTGCTGGTGCTAATAATGGATTGTAACCCCATATTTGGAGATTTGCCTCTAGTTCCATTGAAGTTAATGCTTCATCTTCCACAATAAGAATCTTTTTTTTCATGGCCCCCACCAAGTCTATCTTGTCAATTTGAATCGTTCATCTAATACTTATAATATTATAATATTGGAAATAGCATGACAAACTTATTATTATCCTAATATGGTTATTTTAATTGATTAAACTTATTTAACAATCAAAATAAGTATTATTCAAATATTGATTTTAATACTTTATAATCGAGTTTGTATCCATTATTTAAAAGTTTTACTATATTATTATATATTTATTTTAAATTAGATTATTATTTTTGCTCAAATATAAGGACTAGGGGTATTGGGATTTATTTAGTTCTTATTTTTTTAAAATTAATCAAAAGCAATATGATGAATAGGTTAATGCAGGGTATAATCCAGTAAATAGAATATTAGAAAATAAAATGATTAAATCTGGCAGGGGTGAATAAATCCACTTCTAATCAGGTGATCTACCATTACCATGGCCGCTGTGGCTTCTGCAACTGGAACAACTCGTGGACAGATGCACGGATCATGCCGGCCTTTTATTTCTATTTCAGCATCTTTCATTGATTCTAAATCAACAGTTTTCTGTAATGTAGAAATAGATGGTGTAGGTTTAACAGCCATGCGTAATATTATAGGCATGCCATTGCTCATGCCTCCTAAAATACCTCCTGATGTGTTGGTACTTGTTTTAACTTTTCCATCATCTAAATAATACTCATCATTTATTTCTTTAGCAGTATATTCGGGAACCTTAAACCCAAATCCTATTTCTACTCCTTTTACTGAACCAATTCCCATTAAAGCCCCTGTCAGATCGGCGTCTAGTTTTCCAAAAACTGGTTCTCCCAGCCCAGCAGGAACTCCTAAAACAATGGTTTCCACTATTCCGCCCACAGAATTTCCTTCTTTTTTGGTATCAAGTATAAGTTTTTCCATCTTTTGGGCTGCTACCTTATCTGCACAGCGAACAGGATTGGTTTGAGAATATTCTTCAATTAGATTTAAGTTAACAGTATGGGCTTTTATTTTTCCTACTTGAGTTACATGACCCACTACTTTAATGTCTAATGTCTTAAGAATTTTTTTTGCCACTGCACCGCCAATTACATGACCTATGGTGTTTCTACCACTTCCTCTGCCACCGCCTCGGTAATCATAAGTTCCATAACGACTTATCCAGCAGTAATCGCCATGCCCTGGTCGTGGTTTATTTTTCAAATTGGCATAAGCAGATGAATCAGCGTCTTTATTATAAACTACAGCAGTAATTGGAGTTCCATCAGTTTTACCTTCAAATATGCCTGAAAGAACTTCTAATTTGTCAGTTTCCCCACGGGATGTGGTAAGTTGGCTTGTACCGGGCCTTCTCTTGTTTAATTCAATTTGAATATCGTTTTCACTTAACTCCAATCCTGCGGGACATCCATCTACTACTGCACCCAAGGCCCGGCCATGGCTAGAGCCAAAGGTAGTAACAGCGAACATTTTTCCAGTGGTGTTTCCCATATACTCACGTCCATAATAGTTAATAGGTGATTTAGATTAATTTTACTCAATTAATACTTATTTAGTCAGGTATTTTAAGTAGTATGTTTTAATTTAAATTAATTAAATTATTTTATGTTTAATATAAGTTAAATTTTATTAATTAAGCTTTAATTAATTTATTGAATTTGATTTGAATTAATTAGATGAAATCTTTTATTTGAACAAATTCAGATTAAGAATAGTAAATTCATAAGCCTAATCTTTAAAATAATCTTCCTTAATAATGGAATATAATGCTTTATTATAAATTTTACTAGATTTAATAACGCTATTTAGCATTATACCTTCTAAAATAAATCCATTTTTTTCTAAAACTTTTCTAGAAGCTATATTGTGGTCAAAAGGCGTGGAAAATATTCTCTCCAGCTTTAAATTATCGAATCCATATTCTAAAAGTCCTTTTAATGCAGATGAAGTGATTCCCTGGCCCCAATATTCCTCACCTATCCAATAACCTGCTTCGGCAGATATCCTCTCAATATCTATTCCAACTTCCAGACCAACTCCACCAACGGCCTCATTATTTATGGTAATTGCAAAATTGTGGCCTAAATTGGTTTTTTTAGAGAATTTCAACCATTTTTTTCCTTCTTCAATGGTGTATGGGTTAGGAAATGCATCTCGCATATTATTTGCTATTTTAGGATTATTGGCATGTTCAACTAAATTATGAAGATCAGAAGGTTCCCATTTTCTCAATATACATTTTTCACACTCAATTATCATCTATGAACTCCCTATTTTTCCTTAATAAAATAATTATTTTTGATATTCTAAGAATTTGATTAAACCCTATTAATTCAATTAATCATATTAATTCAAAAGAATTTGAATTATTATTTAATTAATTTTTATAAAGTGAATAGTTTATATAATGTTTTTTTAGAAGTTATATTATGATAAAAATACATGGTAGTCAAGTGATGGATATCTATGAGAAACTATTCTCATTGTATGGTTCACAGGGCTGGTGGCCATTAATGGAGCACCATGGAGATAATCCTACTAAAACTGGTTCTATTAAAGGATACCATCCAGAAAACTATGATTTACCTAAAAATGATAATCAAAGATTTGAAATAATGTTGGGCGCTATTTTAACCCAGAATACTGCATGGACTTCAGCAGAAAAGGCCCTATTTAACCTTCATGAATTAGGGACCATAAATCCAGAAAAAATGATTAATATGGATTTGGATGATCTAAAAGAGGCCATTCGGTGTGCAGGATTTTTAAATCAAAAATCGGTTTATATTCAAGAAATTACTAAGTTCTTCATTTCGCTGGACGGTGCTGTTCCTACCAGAAAAGAGATATTAACTGTAAAAGGGGTGGGGGATGAAACTGCTGATTCTATTCTTTTATATGCCTATAAAAAGCCCGAATTTGTGGTTGATGCCTATACTAAGAGAATATTTTATCATTTAGGCATTATTGAAGATAAGGCCAGTTACCGAGGTGTAAAAGAGCTATTTGAATCTAATTTGCCTCGTGATGTCCCAATTTTCCAGGAATATCATGCTCTTATTGTGGAGCATGCTAAAAGATATTATCAAAAAAAGCCTCATGGTTCATATGATCCTTTAATGGAATTAATAGAATGAACTGAATATTAGAATAAATTGAATATTTACTTATAATTAGTTTATTACTTAATTATAAATTGAATAAATTACTTAAAACAATTATATATTCAATTTTAATAATTTACTTTATTTCCAGGTGATTTAAAATGGAATTCCCCATTACTAGAATGCGTCGTTTGAGAAAAAGTCCACAGATAAGAAATATTCTACGAGAAACAACTCTTAGAAAAGAGAACTTCATTTATCCTATGTTTGTAAAGGAAGACCTCAAAAAAGGCCAAATAGAGCCTATTAAAACTATGCCTGGGGAAAACAGATTTTCTTTAAGTAGTGCTGTGGAGGAAGCCAAAATTCTGGAAGAGAAAGGCCTATCATCCATATTATTATTTGGAATGCCTTCTAAAAAGGACCAGTATGGGACATCGGCCTTTGAAGAGAATGGAATTGTTCAAAGAGCTGTAAAGGAGATTAAGGAAGAGACGAATCTAGTGGTTATGACTGATGTCTGTCTTTGCCAGTACACTACTCATGGGCACTGTGGAATTATTGAAAATGACCATATACTCAATGATGAATCTCTGGAAAATCTGGCCAGGACTGCTTTATCCCATGCAGAGGCAGGAGCTGATGTGGTGGCCCCTTCAGACATGATGGATGGTAGAGTGGAGGCTATAAGAGATTTACTTGATATTAACGAGTTTCAAGATACAATTATAATGTCTTATGCAGCTAAATACGCATCTGCTTTTTATGCACCATTTAGGGAAGCAGTTTCATCTGCTCCATCATTTGGAGATAGGAAAACATATCAAATGGATCCATCCAATGCATTGGAAGCATTAAGGGAAGCTGAGCTTGATTTAATGGAGGGTGCAGATATATTGGTGGTTAAACCTGCTTTGGCCTATTTGGATATTATAAAATCAGTTAAAGACGAATTTAATGTTCCAACCGCAGCTTATAGTGTGAGTGGTGAGTATTCCATGCTTAAAGCAGGGATTGAAGCTGGATATTTGACTGAAGATGCAATATTTGAGTCCATACTATCTATTAAGCGTGCAGGGGCTGATTTAATAATTTCTAACTTTACTCCACACTTTTTAGAAATTTTAAAAAAATAAAATTTAAAAAATAATATTTAATAATATTTATAATAAATATATTATTAATTAGTAATTTAAATTGATTTAATTGACGAATATTAATGTGAATATATTAATGTGAATATTAATTATTTTAAAATAATTTATTAAATGGATTAATACATTTACAATAATCTTTAAATAACCAAAAAACGAGTGATAACTATGGATCCAGATTATATTGCTAAATCGGCCCAGATTGCTTCGGTTCTGGAAGTTAGTGGCCATCCTAAACCAGGTAATGTTCACCGAACCCAGGATTTCCATGACATGGTATTTGAAGATTTTCTTATTAGTGGTGTGGTTATTGGAGATGTAATGCGTAAAGCTGCTTTAAGAGGTCAAAAGGCCAATGAAAATCTTGATTTTTCCCATATAAAACTGGGGGAATTGATACTAGATGCGGTGAAGGAAACAAATAAATGGGTGGATAATAACACTAATTTAGGAATTATAATGATGTTAACACCTCTATCTGCTGCTGCAGCCATGAATGATGATTTTTTTCATCTTAGAACCAATTTTACCAAAATAATGGCTTACACCACGCCTGAAGATGCAGTTAATCTATATAAATCAATAGCTCTGGCCGATGCGGGAGGTATGGGTGGGCGTGAGAATCTGGATGTTACCCGTGACCAGTCACAAATTGAATTGCGGGAAAATAAAATAAATATGTTTGATATTTTAAAGATTTCGGCTGACTGGGATCTTTTGGCCAGTGAATTAACCACTTCTATGCCAGTTACATTCGAAACGGGTTTCCCAACTTTTAAACGGATACAAACTAATTATGGTACAAATTCTGCCACTGTACAAACATTTTTAACCATATTATCTCAATTTCCAGATACATTAATCTCTAGAAAATATGGCCTTCAAAAAGCCCAGAAAGTATCTCGTGAGGCTAAAAAAATATTAGATCTTGGGGGTATTCTAACTCCTGATGGTGAGAATGCCCTTAGAACGTTTGATAAAGAACTATCCAGTAATAACTTAAACCCAGGAACAACGGCAGATATAACTGCGGCATCCATAATGGTTGCATTTTTAAGTGATTACTAGAATTATACGGATTAATCCCTAAAGAATTAATTTACAAATTATTTCACATTTTATAAATTTATAAAAATTGAATCATAAAATTATCAGAATTCATAAAACTATAATTTTAAAAAAAATATTTAATTAATTATATTTACTTAATAACTAATATAACAACTTAAATTAGTTATTTTAAATCTAATTAAAATGGAGTCAATAACATGGAAGAAATTGACAGAATTATCAATGAATTACACCTTTACGAAAAAAAGGTTTTAAAATCTTTAGAATCATCAAAAAAATCACTTACCCCCGAAGATGTTGTAAATGCTCAAAAATTGGATATAAAGTCTGTCATGAGTGCGGCCGGTTCTTTAGCCTCTAAAGACATTATTCTGGTTATAAAGGATGTAGAAGAAACTTTGAGTCTCTCTGATGATGGTGAAAATTATGCCCAAGAGGGCTTACCTGAGAGAAAGCTTTTAAACCTTCTCCAACAGGAGGGTTCTGTGCATATGAAAGATCTGGGTGTGAAATCTGGATTAAATCCTTCTGATGTTAAAATTGGTGTTGGTTGGTTGGTTAGAAAGAAATGGGCCAAAATCAACCAGGGCGAAGTTACCATAACTGATAATGGTAAAGAAATGGCTGATAATTTACAGGAAGATGAAAAATTATTATCCTCTCTTTTAGAAAAAGGCCGGATATCTCTGAATTCACTTGATCATGATCTTCAGCAAGGTTTCAAATTACTAAAAAGCAGGAAAGGCCTGATTGATATTGATAAAAATACAGCTCATACTTTTATTTTGACTGATAAAGGTCAAGATATTCTGGCCAAAGGGATTGTCATTCAGGAAGAGGCTACTCAACTTACCCACCAACAATTAAAATTAGGTGAATGGAAAAGTCTTAAATATAGGGGATATGATGTAAAAGCAGATTATCCAGAATTTAATCCTGGTAAAATGCATCCTTTAAGAAGAATAATTGAAGAAATACGTAATGTATTCATTAATTTAGGTTTTGATGAATCAAAAGGACCTATTCTTGAATCTGCTTTCTGGAATTTTGATTGTTTATTCCAGCCTCAGGATCATGCGGCCCGGGAAATGCAGGACACATTCTATATTAATAATCCTTCTCATTCTCAGCTTCCTGATGAAAATCTTGTCTCTAAAGTGGCCCAGGCCCATCAAGACGGTGGAGTCGCTGGTTCTGAAGGTTGGGGCTATTTGTGGGAGAAGGAAGTGGCCCGGCAATCTGTTTTAAGGACTCACACCACAAGTGTTTCTGCAAGATTTTTAGCAGAAAATGAACCACCTTTAAAGATGTTTTCAGTTGGAAAAGTATTTAGACGAGAAACTATTACTTACAAGCATCTTCCAGAGTTTCATCAAGTAGAAGGAATTGTAGCCGGGGATGAAATTAACTTTAGAAATCTTTTAGGCATACTGAAAGAGTTTTACAAAAAATTAGGATTTGAAGTTAGATTCAGGCCAGCATACTTCCCTTACACCTATCTTTCTACTGAATGTGAGATTTATCTGCCTGAAAAAGAGAGCTGGATAGAATTAGGGGGTGCTGGAATGTTCCGTCCTGAAGTTTTGGAACCATTGGGAATAGAAACACCTGTAGCTGCTTTTGGTTTAGGTATTGAAAGGCTAGCTATGATTAGGTTAGGTATAAAAGATATCAGAATGCTTTATAAGAGTGATATCGGATGGCTTAGAAAGCTACCTATTACTCAAGGTGTTGATATTGAAGATTAATCTAATTAGTCTTTAAATAATTTTCTTTAATTTAATAGCTATGAGACCATAGTGATGTGATAAAAACTTCATCTCAAATATTTTTTTATTTCGAAACAATTTATTTTTTAATAATTTTTATTAGAAATTGGTATATAAAATTAATTTATTAACTAACTATAATGTTATAATTATTAAATAAAAATTAAACTTCTGCAGTGACCTGATAATATTCTCCGTCACTTTTTTTAATTTTCTTTAAGATTCCCTTATTTTCAAGAGATATTATTATATGGTACATTCTAAAATTACTTACTTTTAGTTTTCCGTATAATAAATTTCCTTCTAAAATGTATCTGGAAACCAAACCATCTTCTTTAGATAAATTTCGGATTATATCTAGAGCATCTAATTCCATTTGATCTAATTCTGCAGTTTTTACTTCTTTACGGGTTTCAACCACAGAAATTTTTTTACTAACAGGTAAAGCTTTTATCTTCCCATTTTCACGAATAATGAGATTTTTCTGCTCTAAATCGTCTAAAACATCTTTGAAATGGTGTTCGGTAATATCAATTTCCATTTTAAGTATATTTTCAGATATACCACCTGTATATTCCATTTGAAGATATTTTATCTGGTTGAAAACCACGTTTTCTTTTTTGGTTATGGTTATCATGTCTGCACCTTTATTTAATCCCCTGATTTAGTCCATTAAATCTATTATATTCTTAAATCAAATTTAATCACGATATAAAAACTTTTATTTAGTTTTTTTTAGTAAACTAATTCTAATTTTTCTTTTATTAATTGCTTTGGTGATTATTTTTGTTTATCCAGTGCTATTTTCACTTTAGCATCTAAATTATCGGCGTAATGCAAAGCTGTGGCTTCTGGTAAAAATGGACTCACTGCTGAACCCCAACCATTACTCACATCTCCATGATGACTTAAAATAAGATGGATTACCTTTTTCACAGTTTCTTCACTAATTAAAATTTTATTTGCCCGTTCTTTAACCATCTGGGCTGAAATGTATATATGCTCCAGGAGAAGCCCATCTTCAGTGTATTCTATGCTGAATCCATTCTGTCGGTAAATTTTCATTTTGCCAATGTCATGCAAAATAGCTCCTGTAAAAAGGAGATCATTATCAAGTTCTGGATAATTTTGGCATATAGTTTTACATAATATTAAAACTTGAGATGTATGCTCTAAAAGGCCACCAATATAATTGTGATGCATTCGCACTGCTGCGGGGGCACTGCAAAATTCATTTTTAAATTTTTCATCATCAAAAAATAGTTTCAGAAGATTTTTCAGCTGTGGATTTTTCATTTGATTTATGGTGTCTGCAATGACTTCCATTAGTTTATCTGTGTTTTTCTCTGAGGAATTTAGAAAATCCTTTTTATCAAATTCTTCGGCAGAACATCCTATCATTTCTGAGATTTTTAAATTAAGTCGGCCCTGATATTCTTCAATATTTCCTCTTATAGTACAGATATCTCCATTTTCAATTTGCTGTATCATAGAATTTAATTTTCCATTGGAAAACATTCTGCCAGTTATTTTGCCTGTTTTATCAGAAAGTGTCACATCAAGATATTCATTTCCATGCTTGGTCAGCTTAATTGTTTTATTAGAAATGGCAAATTTTGAGAGTATTGAACCACCCTTTAAATTCTTTACAAATTCATCTTCTAATTTTTGGTTCATTCAAATTCTCCTTATTTAATTATCTTTATCTAGTTACAATTCTCATTTATCTAGTTTGCAAGATAATATTTGTTTTGAAATTAGAATAAGTATAAAATTGAATAATATTAATTAAAATAGATAAAATATAATTTGCATTTAAGAAGGAACTAAAAGTTCTGCAGCTACCATTCGACAAATATCCGTTTTTGTTATAACACCAACTGGATTTTCATCTTTCATTACTAGAAGGCCGGAAATATCTGCTCTTAACATTAAATTGGCAGCATCTTCTATAGCATCATCGGCAGATATGGTTATGACATTTTCTACCATAATTTCAGATACATTAATATCTTCTGCTTCTTGAGGTCCTGGTTTTATGGTTCCTAATACTCCAATAAGGTCAGTATAAGACACAACACCAATAGGTTTATTTTCATCATCCAATACAAATAGCCTTCTCACGCCATGTTTATACATTTTCTCAAATGCTTCCAGAGGCAGGGTATAAGGACTTATAGTAATAACTTCGTTATTCATTGCTTCTTTAACCTTCATTTTATCCCTCAGTTTTAATCTGTTTCATTTTACCTTTATATTTTGCTTTAATGGATTTTCCCTCAAAAATTTTCAATTGAAAAAGGTTTTATATGAGTTGATTTCTAAAATGGACTTATCTGATTATCGAATTTTTTCAATAAATCGAACGAATTATTTATATAGTACAACTATACACAAATATTATTACTACACACTAATATTCAAATTAATATTATACTATTGTTTGCTTTCAACAATATTGCTTCAGAAAAAAAGTATAAATATGATGATAGATTATTAATATAATAACCTACGGGGGAACATTATGATGAGAATAAGTATGTCACTACCCAAGAAACTGTTAAGTGAATTTGATGAAGTATTAAAAGATCGAGGATATCAATCCAGATCTAAAGGTATAAGAGACGCATTAAAAGACTACATCGTCCGTTATCAATGGATGAATGAAATGGAAGGCGAACGTATTGGTATTATTGCAGTAATATATGACCACCACTATACTGGTGTTATGGAAGATTTAGCGGATATTCAGCATGATTACCGAGATTATATTAATGCTGTAATGCACGTGCACATGACTGATAAGTATTGTCTGGAAGTTGTTGTTGTTAAAGGAGATGTGGGATACATTAGAAACCTAACCGAAAAAATGATGAGGTTAAAAGGTGTAGACCATGTGAGATTAACCAGTACTGCAACTGGACAACACCTTGATCACGAATAATTTCAAAATTGATTTTTTTAAAATTTAAACCAAATAAAATCAATGAAATTTTTAACTACTCCCTATCATTATGATCTCTTAAAAGATACTGAGAGATTATCGGCCTTTTATGAGGCTATTTCTAATAATGACTGGGATGTGGTGTATGACCTCGGTACGGGGAGTGGAATTCTTTCTTATTTCGCTGCCCCTACCTCTAATTTTATTTTTGCATTAGAAAAGAATCCTAAATCATCTGAATGTGCCAAAAAAAATCTTGAAAAATGGCATAATGTCCAGGTGATTAATACGGACATAATGGATTTTGAATTTACCCAAAAAGCAGATTTGATTATCTGTGAAATGTTAGATACTGCTTTAATTGATGAAGAACAGATTCCTGTTTTAAATAAAGCTTTAAATTATCTAAAACCATCAGGAACTGTAATACCATGTGGTGTTTTAAATGGGGCCGAACCTATATTTATGCAAAGCCCGAGAATTTGCTATCAGGATGTTGATGATATAAATTTTCCAAAGTATCAAAATAGGGGAAATTTAGTTATTTTTAATAAGATTATTTTTGAACCGTCAATGGAAGAACATGTTAATGTGGATATTGAATTCATAATTTCGATTCCGGGAAAAATAAATGCCATAAAACTTACATCTTTTACATTAATAGAGGCAAATTTGATTTGTGGCCCTACTCCTATGCTTAATCCACCTCTATTTGTGCCCATAGAAGAAATAGATTTAAATAAGAATGAAAAACTTAAATTGAATTTATCTTATGTTATGGGAGGTGGTTTGGATACAATTAGAACCAAAATTAAAGATATTTCTTGAAGACTGCCAAAAGCTTGTAATTTTGGCCATTGGGAATGAATTACGGGCTGATGACGGTTTAGGTCCTTTATTTGCTAATAAATTTTCTAAAATAACTAAAAACGCCTCTAAAGTGATTGTAATTGATGGGGGAATTGTTCCAGAAAATTTCACAGGAACTATACGCAAGGAAAATCCATCCCATGTTATTTTAATTGATGCTGTGGAAATGAATGCTGCTCCGGGAGATATGAAGTTCATAGCAAAGGAAAAAATCTCCCAATATAATGTATCTACTCATTCAATGCCTATTTCATTTTTAATTAAATATTTAGAAACAACTTCTTCTTTTAAAATTATTTTATTAGGTATTCAACCTCAAAACATGGAATTGGGTGAAAAAATAACAGAAAATGTTCAAATAAGCGTTAATAAATTAGTAGATGTTTTTAAAAATATTTTGAATGATTTAAATCTAATATAAATTGTTAATTTAGGTTTTAATTATAAATTTTAAATATCAACTAATATTCAATTAAATCTAAGATATCAAATAATATATTAAAAAATTTTATATTGAATAAGCTATTAAGTTTATTAAGAATGGGATGGCTTAATTTAATAAAAATATCTTATAAAATATCTTCAGGACCCAATATTTTATTTTAATTCATTAATTAATAGAAATTCAATAATGGATATATTTCTTTTAAAAGTGATATAATGAAAATTTTATTTATCGGAGCAAGATTATACCATGGAGTGGTAGATTATGTCCAGGAAAAGGGCATTAACAGCATAATGTCTGAATCAAACCCAGATTCACCTAATCTAAAACTTCCCGACAAAGTCCATATAATGCCTCGAGGAATGGATGCACCTATGGAACTGGCCATTAAAGAACATGTTGATGCAGTCCTACCTTTAATAGGGATAGACGGGCCTTTAATGGATGTAGGAAAAATGAAGAATGTGCTGGAAAAAGAGTATGGAATTCCAGTAGTTGCTTCTAATGAATCCGCAGCTTCTATGGCCACCAGTAAAATAAAAACTAAGGACTTCTTTGCTAAAAATAAGATAAATACTCCCTCTTATCAAATCATATCTAATTCAAAAAATTCAGATAAAACTCATGGTACTGATTTTTTAGCAAGTAAATCTTCTAAAATTAAATTTCCCTGTGTATTAAAACAAAGTGAGGGCCAGGGTGGAGTAGGAATAATGGTGGCCAAAAATAAGGAAGATGTGGAAACTTACTTCCAAAAATATGATGAGGCCATTATAGAACAATTTATAGATGGATTTGAAATTTCGGTAGAGGTTTTAAGGTGGAATGGAAAATCAGTACCATTGGCTGTTGTTTGTAAGGGTAAAACTACTTTAAAATGCCTTCATCCCTTGGATAAGATGAAATACGCTCCCGCGGATATCCCCGGACTTTCCAATGAATTGGCCAGAGACCTGGCTCTTAAAATAACAAATTTAATGGGATCTGAAGGTAATACTGATGTTGATATGATATTTGAGCCTTCATCTGGGAAATTATATGCTATAGAAATGAATACTCGCCCTAGTGGTACTAGATACCTTACTGCTGCCAGTTCTGATATTAATCCCCTTAATGAAATGGTGGATATGGCCTTAGGGAAATGGGATGTTAATGATGTTAAAAACAGAATGAAAAATTATTATTCCCTTGAAATTCCAGTAGGTGAATTTAAAGGTCCAAATTGTGATAATTCTTCTCAAAACTTCACAGGTTCTGATTCGTGGGTTGTTCATGGTCCAAAAAATTATGAACGAGTCACCATTCGAGGTAAAGATCAAAAAAGTACTTATAAAACTGCAGAAATGCTTAAAATAGATTTAAATAAATTTTAATTTTATCATTCTTATTATTCTAGCTTAATTGTTTTATATATTATTTTCATCTTATTTTATTTTTATAATTAATCTAATCAATAAAACCTAAATTGTCAAAACTTAAATAAATGATGAAGAAAAGATTATCATAAAATATTTAAATTATTGTTTTATCAATTAGTTAATATATGAAAATTACTTAAATCATAACTATCTTTAAAACATTAAGTTCTTTAATATATTAATCAAAATTTGGTCTTAATAATATTAATTGGTTATCAAGATTAGGTTAAATAAAATTTTAAATAGAAATAATCTCATATTTCAATTACAAACTGGATAATGATACCAGTATCAATTGTATTTTATTTAATAAGGTGATAATTTGGATTCTCTTCAAAATGGATGGGTGGTGTTAGCATTAGCTCTATTAGCATCCCTCTTTTTCACAGCATTTATCAAAAAAATTCTTAAAAACGCTAATATATCTGACAGTCCTATTGTAACAGAACATCGCCACAAAGCAGGCACTCCTACCATGGGCGGTATTGGAATCCTCATGGCAGCACTTTTTGTATCTTGTATATATTTCAAAAACACTTATTTGATTATAACTTGCTTTATAATGATGACTGCGGGTTTAGTAGGATTACTTGATGATTTAATTGGTTTAAAAACCAAAGAATTGCAAAAAATTGTTAAAAACATCTCAAAATCTCCTGTTGAAATTGGTCAGCTATCTCTAAAACCTGGTGAAGAAGCTCGTGCTGCCACTGAAAAATCAAAAAATGATCTAGAAGGACTTTTAAAAACTGGAAATGTTGAAGTTGTTGGGGAGGCCCCTATTAAAAGCGAGGTTAAGGAGAGCGAAAAAATAATGGCTCAATTTATCATCGCACTATTCTTAGTGGGTACTGGTGCGGTAACCACCATTGGTGGATTTTCTCTGGGATTTTTGGTTATTCCTATTGTTATAATTGGAATCATTGGAGCAATCAATGCAGTTAACCTTATTGATGGTATGGATGGCCTGGCTGCAGGAATAATAACCATCGCCTCAGCTTCATGTGCTATTTTCCTGAATTTAAATGGTAATTTTACCTCTTCCGTCCCATTTATTGCTTTAACCGGATTAAATTTAGGATTCTTGGCTTTTAATCGCTATCCTGCAAGTATTTTCATGGGGGACACTGGATCTTTTGCTCTAGGTGGAGGATATGCTGCAGCAGTTATGCTCACAGATACGGCTTACTTTGGTGTTCTTGCCCTAGCAGTCCCTATTGTTTCCGTAATTATAAGTTTGATGCACAGAGCTCACATTATAAAACTTCCAGTGGAGCCATTACACCATACTTTACATTATAAAGGACTTTCTGAAAAGAAAATTGTTCTTATTTACTGGGCTTTAACTCTGATAATCTGTGCTATTGGGCTTTATTTTTATCAATCTTTCCCTAAATGAGGTAAAATTTCATGGAAACACACCCTATCAATTCTAATTCAAATTTATTAGCCTCCACCATTGCTGATAAGATTTCAGGGGAATTATTTGGTCCAGATAATCTTTTCACTGGGATTTTCAATACCTTAGGTGATTCTAGCTTTGGGGATATTATTATTAGGCACTGGATCGACGAGGAAGGAATTAGAATTGCTTTTAAAAAGGGAGTTTCTGGCATAATAACTCAAGATGCTCGAGAAGAAGCTACTGATTTGGCCATAAAATATGGAATCTCTTTAATTTCAGTTGAAAAAATAGAAATTGCTAATGCATTTGCTTTAAAATGGGCTATTAATGAATTTGCTCCGGAATCCCATAGGGTGGTAATTACTGGAACTAATGGTAAATCAACGACAACCCATATGATTTATCACGTTCTTAAAACTGCTAAATGGAATATTTACACTAATACTGACTCTAAATCTGAATTTAATACATTAATAGATCCTATGGTATCTAAACAGATATCTGAATTTGCACAAAATCTAGAAAAATCCAGCTTAAAATGTTATGATAATCAAATTAATGGACGTTTGGGTCCTGGAATAGATGCTTTAATAATTGAAGTTTCTGAAGTTCAGGGATGGTTAGATAATGTAATGAAAGACCATGCTTATTTTATGACTCAAGCTATAAATCCTGAGGTTTTAGTTATTACTAATGTGGCCATGGACCATATCGGTCTGGTTAATTCTATGGATGAGGTATTTGATGAGATTTATGGTGCGGTCAGGGGTATGGAATCTGGTGTGGTGATCCTGAATTTCAATGATTCATTGGTTAGAAAAATGGGCGAGTCTTTAAATTCTCAGATAACTCCTTTTTATCATGGAAATGGATGTGATCTGGAATTTGATGATTTTGACATTAATTTTGAAGGTATTTTCTTTAAAGGAGAACTATTAATTGAAACTAAAGACTTACCATTTAAAAGTCAGCACTTTATTGAAAATACATTAGCTGCTATTTCGGCATGTATTTCTTTGAAAGTTCCTTTGGAGGATATTACTCAGGGTATTATTTCATATCATGCTTTAAATAGGAGATTTTCCATAATTAACGAAAAACCACGAATAATTGATGATTTTGCCCATAATCCTGATGGAATAAAGGCCACTATTAAAAGTGCCGCCGATTTTGTATATGATTATAATTCATCTAATTCAAATACTACGTCCCATGATGAATTTTCAGTATCTGCTGCTATGAAAAGTAAATTATGGGTTGTTTGTTCTATTAGGGGATCTAGGGGTGATGAAATTAATCAAATTAATTCTCAAGCTTTAGCTGAATCTTTAAATGAATTAGATTTAGATTATGGTCTAATTGTTTCTGCTAGCAGTGATGTAGTTAATAATTTAAATACTGTAGAAGAACATGAAAAGAAAATCTTTTTGGAAACCCTAAAATCGCAGCAGATTGAGTACATTTTTGAGGAAACTTTGAATGCATCCTTAAAAAATGTATTGGATATGTCGAATTTTCAGGATACGATTTTATTAATTGGTGCTCAGGGAATGGATCCTGCTTCAGATTTAATTAAGACTCAAAGTAATTGACTTACGAATCTATTTCAATTTAAATCCAATTGAGTGATTCTTTGATTAATTTTTAACTTTCATACCAAAATAACAAAATGAATAATGAATTTACGGGGTTGTAAAGTTTAGGGGTGTTGGAACTTTTGAAAAAAATATTTGAAAAATTTATTTTCTGGATTTTAATGGAGTCTAATTCAAAATTAGCCTAGTTAAATATAAGTATTAGGTGAGAGTAGATATATTATCATGCAAAATCAAACAATACCCACTCTCAAGTTTAGTATTGACTCCATACAACTTAAACTTTCCGATTTTTTCACAGGAAAACACGATTTTGAAACCATTTTAAAGGATCGGTTGAAACCCAATTATAACGCTCGAAATATTAATCAAAAACTGTATTTGCATGAAAATAATCATTTTGAATACATGAACCCTATTTGTCCTTATTGTGGTTCTAAAAATGTTATTAAACAGGAATATCGTCATAGGAAG
>JAHFBZ010000054.1 GCA_023249725.1 Methanobacteriaceae archaeon | reverse complement strand
TTTTACCATTTTTCTTGGCCAGTAATATTGTTACTGACAGTGTAGTGGGTGAAAAAGAGAGAAAAACCTTTGAAGTACTTTTAATGACACCATTGTCCAGTACCATGGTGGTTGTTGGTAAAATATTACCTATACTTTTATTTTCGCTAGTGCAGAGTGCAGCATGGATATTACTATTAGAACTGCTTAAAGTGCCAATTTACCATAGTTTGCTGCTTTTGGTGCTCTTATTTTTTGTAGGATTAATTTTTATCGGATTAGGGGTTATAATTTCCATGTTGGTGGATAGTACCAAGGAAGCAAATTCAGCCATAACCCTATTGCTTTTTTTTGCCACATTTGTACTGTTCGTACCGCTTTTCATGGACATACCATCTCTACAGGGAATTTTAAACCTGATACCCACCATAATTATGGTTCGAATGACTTCCACACCGGTTCTGGATCCTCTAATTATTCTATCATTTTTACCAAGCATAGCAATTGCTATAGCCATATTTGGCCTTTCTGTTTATTTCTTTAAAAAAGAAGGAGCTATAAGGCTATAAAAATTGATTTTAAATATGGCATGGAAATTTTGAATGAAATGAAAATGATATTGATGATAAGAGTGGAAATAGGGATTGTAAATGGGCTTAAAAAAATTAATTACAGAAAATAATAATGAAAAAAAGGAAAATTTTTCTTTTTAAAATTTCCAATTACATAAAATACATGAAAATAGTTATAACTATCCCCACTACCAGAGGAATGGTTAAATTATCATCAATAGGGCTGTAGGCCTCAGTTATTGCACCAGCGATAGCACCTGCCAAAGCTGCCAGTAGGGAGACTTGAGTTATGGCCCCTAAAAAGGCTGCTGCCATGAAGGTTAAAGAACCCTCCCATGTCTTTTTAGGATTAAAAATCAAAGGATGTTTACCCCATCGCGTTCCCACTATGGTAGAAAGAGAATCACCCCATGCCAGAGTCAATATAGCAGCATTGGCCACAGCCAGGTTTTGGCCAAAAATAATCAAAGTCAGAGACAACCCAGCAAAAAAATAAATAAACCCTTTTTCATTGTAATCTCTTCTACAACTGTTTAAAAGCATGGAAAAAAGGAAAATATCTCTTTTTTTATCTATTTTATAGATTATTTCCCCCATTACGGTGGCGAAAATAGCCAGAGCAATTAAATAGGGAAGTGATAAAAAAGGCTCCAGGAAAATAAATAAAAGACCAGATGCGTGTACTAGTTGTCTTAAAGTCTCTTTTTGCATGAGAATTAGCACCTGATTCTCTTTTTAAGTATTGGATTAAAAATAAATAAAAGAAATAAATAAAATAAAAAATTAATAGACTAAAAAATAATCTTCTTAGTCTCTCAATTTTCTCTTTAAAATGTATTTTAAGCCATGAATTTCTCAATTACTCCATTATAAGCTTCTTGAAGTTTTTCAACCTTCAATTGGGCAAGTTCATCAATAATTAATTCATTACCCTTAACTTCACCAATAACCGAGCATGGTGCATCAATTTTTTCCAAAATTGCATCAACCGCATTATTTTTAACGGTGATTATGTATCTGGCGTGTGATTCAGAAAGTAAAGTCTCAAATTCAGACATATCCTCCCTTGGAGCTAAGGAAATATCCACACTGGCCCCTAAACCGCTTTTAATAGCCATTTCAGATAAAGCAATAGCTATTCCTCCAGCAGAACAATCGTGAATAGCAGTAATATTACCTTCAACATCATCTTTCAATAAATCAAGAATGCTGTGGGCAGATTGGATTTCATCATCAATCCTTATCTGTGGGGCAGACCCTTGAACAAGTCCATGTACAGTTCTCTGATATTCTGAACCGTCCAACTCATTATAGGTCCATCCAATTACAATAATCTGGTCACCTTCTTCTTTGAAGTCCATAGTCCGCACATCACCAATATTAGCCACCCCTACTACACCCACTACCGGGGAAGGATTAACTGTGATTCCTTCGGTTTCATTGTAAAAGCTTACATTTCCACTGATCACCGGAGTTTTGAACTTTCCTGCTATATCAGACATCCCTTTAACACATTCCCTAAATTGCCAGAATACTTCTGGTTTTTCTGGATTTCCAAAGTTCAAGCAATCAACTACACATAGCGGCTCTGCACCCATAGATACCACATTTCTTATGGCTTCAGCCACTGATCCTGCCCCGCCATGGTAAGGATCCAGTTTAGTGTGTATACTGTTACAGTCTGTGGTTAAGGCCACCGCTTTTTCATCGTCCACTCTTAAAACCGCAGCATCATCTCCCGGTTTAACCATGGTTCGAATTTGAACCTCGTGGTCGTATTGGCGATAAACCCAACGTTTACTGGCCATGTTCTGGGAGGACAGTAGTTTTAAAAGAGCTTCTTCAGTAGAAGGATGCTCTACTTCCACATATTCTTCATTTTTCACTGGTGCTATGGCCTCTCTTTCCACGGTTGGAGGATCTGCCAATAAATTAGCTGGGAGATCAGCTATTATTTCCCCTTCCTCTTCCACTACCATTAATTTGGTATTGGTTACTTCACCAATTACTGCTGCCGGGAGTTCATATTTTTCACATATCTCCAGTACGGCATCAGTTTGAGCAGGATTAATAACAAAAACCATCCTTTCCTGAGATTCAGAAAGCATAATCTCATAAGGAGTCATTCCTTCCTCACGAAGAGGTATCTTAGTCAGTTCCACCAATGCCCCGTTGCCACATTTATCGGCCAGTTCACTGATACAGCAGGTCAAACCTCCACCACCCAGATCCTTAACTCCAGTAACTGGAAGCTTTTCCATAATCTCTAAACTTGCTTCTAAAACCTTTTTTTTCGTGAATGGATCACCAATTTGCACTGCTGGGCGGTCTTCTATTTCAGAAGCAGTGGTAAGTTCTTCTGAGGCAAAAGTTACACCATGAATGCCGTCTCGACCGGTTCTACCACCCATAAGTAAGAAAACATCACCTACATTAGGTGCAATTCCTTTTACCAGGTCTTTTTTAGGTACAATGCCAGCACACATTACATTAACCAGAGGATTGGATCGGAAATTTTCATCAAATTCCACTTCTCCCCCTACAGTAGGTATTCCCACCCGATTACCATAGTCTGAAATTCCTTTTACCACGTGTTCAAAGAGATAGCATGATTTTTGATCTTCCAGTGGTCCAAAGCGAAGAGAATCTAAAAGAGCTATGGGCATGGCACCCATGGAAATAATGTCCCTTAAAATACCACCAATACCAGTTCCTGCTCCACCATAAGGTTCTATGGCAGAAGGGTGGTTGTGACTTTCAATTCCCACAGTCAGGGCCAGCTCATCAGTTATAGATACTACTCCAGCATCATCTCCAGGTCCCATTATTATATTCTCACCTTCAGTGGGAAATAGTCCCAGTACTGGTCGGCTGCTCTTGTAGGAACAGTGCTCTGAGAACATAATATCTAACATGCCGTGTTCCAGGGAGTTAGGTTCCCTACCAAGTTTTTCTCTTATAAAATCCATTTCTGAATCAGTTAATGCCATTTTACCACCCTTGACTAAATTAGATTACGGAATAATATTTATTTAAATTAATATCTTTGTATTCACTATTCAAATAAATTTTAATATTCATTCTATAAATTCTATAAAATATTCATTCTATAATTTAGTTTAATAAATAGATTAATTAATCTTTTTATGAAATATTTTGAAAACTTATTTTAGCTTATTTAAAAAAATAAAATTAAAGAATAAAACAAAAAATATGGAAAATCTATGCCTTAAAAATAGACACCGTGAGTTCATGCTCCTCTATTTTCCATTCTTTTGTATATTCCCCTTCTTCTGCATTAAATGATATTTTTTCCGCGCGAACCTCATGGCCAACAAATTCCATTTGTTTTTCCACCAGGGCTTTAAATTCACTGCTGCAGTCCACAGAAACTTTAATGTGGGCCTCTACATCCAGATCCATGTCTTTTCTCATGTCCTGAATCCTACGAATAAGTTCCCGGGCCATGGATTCTGAGAGAATTTCAGGAGTAAGCTGAGTATTGACAAATACACTACCCCCCTCAAATTCAGCGCTCACCACATCCTCTGGAAGTTCAGTTTCAAATATAACATCTTCTGGAGACAATTCCACAGATTTATCAGCTAGCTCAATTGTAATTGAGCCCTCACTATCCAGTTTATGTTTTAGTTCCATTCCATCGGCTTTTTCCAGTTCTTTTCCAACTAAAGGTACGTCTTGTCTTAATCGCGGGCCCAAAGTCTTGCGGTTAGGAGTGGCATTTAATTTTAATTGAGGGAATTCTGAGGCAGTTACTACTGTTTTGGTGTTGGCCTGTTCCTTGAGTACTGCTTCTAATGATTTTGCAGCCTTAAGGGGCTTTTCATCCTCAGAAACTACAATTATTTCACTTACGGGCCATCTCAGTTTGTAACGGGCCACATCTCTGGCTCGAGCACAGGCCTCAATAATTTCCCGGGCTACATCCATTTCAGCTTCCAGTTCAGGATTAATGAGCTCAGGTGAGTAATTCCATTCCAGCATGTGTATACTCTCTGGATGTTTCATTCTCACTGACCTTACCAGATTTTGATAAATATCTTCAGTTATATGAGGAGCAATTGGGGCCATCAGGGTTATTAAAAGCTCTAAAACTATGTAGAGTGTGTGATAGGCACCTAATTTGTCAGGGTCGTCTTTTTCCACCCAGGTCCTACCCCGGATTAGTCTAACATACCATCGGCTCAGGTCTTCTAAGATGAAATGATTGATACTTCTGGTTGCTTTGTGGAAGAAAAGACTGTCTAATGATTCACTGACCTCCTGGGCCACGGAATTAATTCTAGATAGTATCCAGTAATCTTCATCCCGGAGTTTTATGTCTTTTTCCGTGTAAAATTCTGGACTGAAGTTATCCAGGGCCATGTAGGTAGTGGAGAAGACATAAACATTCCATAAAATGTTAAACATTTTACTGACATTCTTCAACTCGTCCCACACGAATTTTAAATCATCCCAGGGTTTGTTGGCCCATAAGAGATAGAACCGCATGATATCTGCACCGTACAGTTCTATTACTTCTCCTGGTTCAACTACATTACCCAGTGATTTACTCATTTTTCTTCCATCTTCATCCAGGGTAAATCCATGCATTAAAACCTTCTGGTAAGGGGTTTTGTCCAGAGCAATTACTCCAGTACCTAACTGGGAGTAGAACCATCCTCTGGTCTGGTCGTGGCCTTCGGTAATAAAATCATAGGGGAACCATTCTTCAAAGAGTTCCTTTTCCTGAGGATAATGAAGAGAAGCCCATCCAGCCACACCAGAATCAATCCACACATCCAGGACATCTGGAGTCCTTTTCATGTTTCCACCGCACTTGCAAAGGATGATTATGTCATCCACATGAGGCCTATGGATGAAATCTCCTTGCAGAGTGTCTTCTACGGCTTTTTCTTTAAGTTCAGCCACCGAACCCACTACGGTAATTTCTCCACAGTCTTCACATGACCAGATAGGGATAGGTATTCCCCAGTATCTCTGTCGGGAAATGGTCCAGTCCCTGGCATTTTCAACCCAGTTTCTAAATCTACTTTCCCCCGCCCAGGAAGGCACCCATTTCACTTTAACCAATTCAGAAAGCATCTGGTCTTTTATTTCAGTGATCTTCAAGAACCATTGTTGAGTGGCCAGGTAAATAATAGGGGTTTTGCATCTCCAGCAGAACCCGTACCTGTGGTTTATAATACCTGCTTTTAAAAGAAGTCCATGAATGTCTAAATCATCAATTATACCTTGATCAGCATCTTTGACAAACTGGCCCTCGTATTTACCTGCCTCGTCTTTAAATAATCCCGCTTCATCGACAGGGCAGAATATAGGTAATCCATATTCTTTTCCGATTTCAAAATCCTCTGGGCCGTGCCCAGGGGCGGTGTGAACACAACCAGTACCATCAGTAAGAGTTACATGGTCACCAGGAAGTATTTTATGTTCAAATACTTTTTGCTGAGGTATTTCATCAGTTAAAGGATGTTTATATGATTTTCCTTCTAATTCAGATCCTTTAACAATTTTAAGAATTTCATAAGGCTTTTCTCCTTCCCCGCCACAACAATCAGAATCACCTTGAACTTCCTCCGAATGTGCATTATCCCCATGATCACAATTACATTCACTGGATCCGAATAAAGAATCCACCAGTGCTTCAGCAATTATATAAACTTCATCTTCAACTTTAACATAGGCATAATCAAAATCAGGGTGTACTGAAATGGCCATGTTGGCTGGTAAAGTCCAAGGAGTTGTCGTCCATACTAGAACGAATTCTTTCCCATTTTCAGCAACTTCCGGAGTTTCCAATGGGAATTTCACATAAATAGAAGGATCATCTTTGTTTTCATAATCAATTTCGGCCATGGCCAGTGCTGTTTCGCATCTCGGACACCATGTAATTACCCGAAGGTCATTTACTAATAAATCCTTTTCATTTGCTTTTTTTAAAGTCCACCAGCAAGATTCCATGTATTTAGGATCAAAGGTTACATATGGATCATCCCAGTCCATCCATATTCCGATTTTCTGGAATTGTTCCGTCATTACAGCCTTATTTTCCACAGCAAACTGGCGACACTGGTTTATAAAATTTTCAATTCCGATTTCAGTTTCAATCTGCTTTTTGCTGGTGAGGCCTAAAAGTCCTTCTACCTTGTGTTCAATTGGAAGTCCGTGGGTATCCCATCCTGCCTGTCGGCGGATGCTGAAACCATTCATACTTTTAAAACGTAGGTGGGTATCTTTTATAATCTTATTCCAGGCAGTTCCTAAGTGAATACGGCCACTGCAATAAGGTGGGCCATCTAAAAATGAATATTTAGGTTCATTTTCCCTTAACTGGTTGGTCCTCTGATATATGTCCCGATCTTCCCAGAACTTCTGGACCTGTTCTTCTATTTTTTTAGATTGATATGACTTTTCTGCCTCCTGAATCGGCATGCAAACTCTCCTGAAATTTATTAATAAATTTACGTAGTTATTATTAAATATTTATATTATAAAACATTTTTAAAGTAATTTCTTAACTATTCATAATTAATTAAAAATTCATTAAAATAATTAGAATTGATTATAGTTATACTTAGGTTGTGATTATTTATATATAAATTCAAAAAATTCTAAAATAAAAAACGATTAAAGAAAATAGTTACTTTAAAAGATTCTAAAAACTTTTTAAAAATAGAAATATGGAGTAATATTCTTTAATGAAAAACCCGCTTTAAATTAAAAGAATGGGTTCTTAATCACCCCATCAACATGTTTACTAATGCTTAAATAGAGTCCACTTTTTAGAAGGTTCTAAGTTCACCTTTTACTAGCAGTTCTGTTATGCTAGATATCTCTTCGAGCTGAGTATTCATGACATTTTCCACTTTTTTCTGCACATCTTCCAATTTGTATCCATTCTGAACAATAATCTGAGAGGATGCTGCTTTAGGTTGGTCAATAGGTTTTCCTATTTGACTTAAAAGCATGATATGAATCTGGTCCACTCCTTCCACAGAACTTACAATTTCTTCTGCCATTTTATTGGATAAAAGGTTGTATATCTTACCCACGTGGTTTAATGGATTTTTTCCAGAAGTTGCTTCCATAGACATTGGCCTGTTAGGCGTAATGAGACCATTAGCTCTATTTCCTCGACCTACCGAACCATCATCTCCCATCTCAGCAGAAGTTCCAGTTACAGTGAGGTAATATCCTTTTTCAGATTCACAGGTAGGATCATCTGCCGTGTTAACAAATATTTCCACATCACGTTCAGTATTTTTAGCTGCCAGATCAGATACTATGTTCTTTAAATCATCCTTAACTGCAATATAGCTATCTTTATCATCCACATATTTGGATACCATAGCGGCTGCGACGGTTAGGGTAATTTTATCATTTTCTCTCAGGCCCATGACCTTTATGTCTTCTCCTACGGCAGGATATTTCTTTTTAAATGATCTGGAATTTAATAATTCTTCAGTGGTCATTACCAGATGTTCAGTTTCAGAAAATGGAGCGAAACCCACACCAAAAGAAGTGTCGTTGGAAGCAGGCATTCCTTGTCTTCGGAAAACATCCACCAGGTTCCCAGAACCGTGTCCAATCTTACATTCCACCACAGCACAGGTTTCCACATCAAGGTTTATAATATTTTCATTTAAATATTCCTTGGCTGCAGCTATGGCTATTCTATCTATTCCAATTTTTTCTCCCTCATATTCTGGAACTCCTCTTCCAGTTAAAAGGACATCCATAGGCTTTATTATTTCTCCACCTCCGAATTTAGGATCAGATTCGCCCGCCGTAATCTGTACCTCATCAGTGTTATGGTGGAGTATGCCTCCAAATCTTTCTATATAAGCATTACATAGTGCACGGCTCACAGATTCAGCTATTCCATCGCTTATGCTGTCAGGGTGCCCTATACCCTTTCTCTCAACAATTTCTATGTCTTGCTCCTCTATGGGAGTTTGGTTGAGTGTTTCTACAATTATGTTTCTCATTTAAATACCTCCCAATTATAAACCATGAATAACTTGAGTTAAAGTAATTAAGCTGGTCTTTCATAATTGGCATTTATAGTAGATATGATTTTGAATTGATTATATATAAATATACATAGTTTAATGATAACTTTGACATATAACTATTGTTATATTCTTCAGAAATATATATTTTAGGAAAGAATAGTTAGATAATAAAATCCATATATCTGAATTAAAAAATTAAATCTAACTTTAAAAGTTATTATTTAATAAAAATTAATTAAAACTATTCTTCAAATAAATTTTACATTAATATGGTGGTTAAATGAATTCTAAAACTTATTTAGTCAATAAAAGCAAAAATAATAATTTAGGGCCTGTAGAATTTGCTGATAGCTTTTTTTCCAGATTTCGTGGTTTAATGTTAAAAAAAGATTTAAAAGCAGGTTTGATTCTTAAAATTCCATCCGGACGAGGCAAAAGAGGTTCAGCAATACACATGTTCTTTATGAGAATTCCTCTGGACGTCATATTCGCAGATGAAGACCTAAAAGTAGTGGATGTAGTTTCACTAGACCCCTGGACAACATATACTCCTAAATTGGCGGCTAAATTTGTAATTGAACTCGATAAAGGTTTAATTAAAGATTCAGAAACCGAAATTAATGATTTACTTGAGTTTAATGATTAAATAATGGAATTATTAATTTAGTTTATGCTCTAAAAATAATCTATCAAATTTAATTAAGTTTTTATTATAAATTAATTTAACAAAATAAGATTCAAATAAAGATTAAATAAAATAAGAAGTATTAATTCAAAATAGATATGAAATAAGAATTAATAATAAAAATAAATTATAAATTAATTAATTAATTGGATTTCTTTATAATTTCTGAAATAGCTAGCCGTGCTACTTTTTGAACTACTTCATTTTCATCATCTTTTGAATTTTCCAATTCCTCAAGAGCCCTCTCATCTCCAATCAATGACAAACTAAGGGCACCAGCGTACCTAACGCCAGGACTTTCGTCTTTTAATAGTTTAATCAAGTTAGGTGTAGCCTTAGAATCATCAAATGTGCCTAAAGCAAGAGCCGCGGCCTCTCTAACATGGAAATCTTCATCTTCCAGGGCTTTTATGAGTGGATCTATTGCCCTAGGGTCTCCAACTTCAGCTAAAAGCTCTGCTGCATCCTCCCTATCATTCCATTCACCATTTTCCAGTTCTTTAACGAGAAAATCAATTCTTTTCATTTCTTCAGCCATGGAAACACCTCATGATAAATAATCTGTGATGCATTTAATATTAATTTTACTATTAAAATTTATTATATAATTTAAAAGGATTTCAAATGTCCACCATTCAAATTAAATCAATCCATCTAAATCAATAAAGAGCTAAAAAATTTAAGAGTTAAATATGGTTTAAAACCTGTTCTGGACTCCTTAAAACAATAACTTCTTCTAAATGAATCAATTTATGGGTGTTTTCCACATCCAATTGCCTCATATGGATAGTAATTATTTTACCTCCAGAAACTGCATTGAAAGGACAGGCTTGTTGACAATCACCACATCCCAAGCATTTTAAGAGATTTATTTCAGTTCCAGGAATTATGGCACCTGAAGGGCAAGATGCAGCAGCTTCACAAGGTTGACACTCCTTACAATTTTCTAATTCCAATTTAGATGGTAGAACTGTTTCTACATCTCCGGATTCCATGTCAACCGGGACTATAAGTGTTTTAACAGCGCCTTTACCTGCCTGGGCCACAGCATTAGTAACTAATGTATCTGCAATCCCATGAACGATTTTAGAGATAGTATTAGAAGTAGTAGGAGAAACCACTAAAAGATCATAGCGTCCCATAGAAAGACGGCCCGTTATGGGAAAACTAAATTCCTGGTCTTTTTCCATGGCCAATTCCCTATAATAACCACCCGTGACATTTATTACTCTTTCATAAAGGCCATACATCTTTAATACTTCTTCACCAGCTCTAGAAAGCATTATTGTGACTTCGTGTTTTGAAACTATTTTTTCCAGTGCTTCTACACTTTCTAAAAGAAGATGTCCCGCTCCGGTAAATGCCCAAGCAATACGCATGTTTTTTCCTCGAATGTTGTAAATTATTTTAGTTTCTGTAAATTAATATAATTTTAATTAATTTAATAAAATTCAGATTATTAGCAATAATATTATATTCATTTTATAGTTATTAGCTTAAAAATACATAAAATGTGATTTCAGTACGTATTTAATTTTTTATAAAAAAATTAATGTTAAAAATAAACTTAAAATAATAAATAGAAATTTAATGTGTTTTAAATTTCTTTTTATATTTCTATGTATTTGTAGGCCTCATCATTAGAAAATGCATAATGTACTTTAGTGTAATTACTCATGAAATCAGTAACTTCTTCTTTAACTTTTAAGTTATCTACAGCTACTTTTTTAATGAATTCAGCCACTTCAATCATTTCAGATTCTTTCATTCCTCTTCGAGTAAGCTCTTGAGTTCCGACTCTAATACCGGATGGATCATCAGACCGGTTAACATTATCCCATGGGAGTAGATTCTTGTTCAGAATTATATTGTTACTTTCCAGGCGTTTTGAAAGTTCTGCTGCTCTTCCAATATCAGAAACATCCATAGCCACTTGGTGAGACTCAGTAAATCCAAGATCTTCACATAGCACATTGAATCCTAGTTCATAAAGGTTTTGGGCCAGTGCTTTTGCATTTTTAACAATTTGTTGAGCATAATCCTGACCAAATTCCAGCATTTCTGCGGTAGAAATTCCTAAACCAGCCACATGGTGCAGGTGATGATTGCTTACGACACCCGGGAAAACTGCTTCATCAATTTTTTCCTTTAGTTCTTCTTTACAAAGGATGATTCCGCCTTGAGGTCCAGGAAATGTTTTATGAGTACTTCCCACCAGAAGATCTGCACCTTCTTTTAATGGGTCCTGGAAGCATCCCCCAGCAATTAATCCCAGAACATGGGCCCCATCATACATTAATTTGGCCCCTACTTCATCAGCAGCTTCACGGGCTTCTTCTACAGGATGAGGGAATAAGAACAAACTACCACCCAATAAAACAATTTTTGGCTTAATCTCCAAAATTTGCTTTTTCATAGCATCCGCATCAATATTCATGGTTTCTTGATTAAAAGGATGAGTATAAACTTTTAATCCCCTTATACCCGCTGCACTGACTTTAGCATGAGATATATGGCCACCGTAAGGTACTTCCATGGCCATCATAGGGTCATTTACTTTAGCAAAAGCAAAAAAACAGGCCAAATTAGCTACAACGCCAGAAGTTGGTTGCACATTGACATGTTCTGCGTTGAAAAGCTTTTTAGAAAGATCTATAGTTATGTTTTCAATACTATCAATGAGATGACACCCTTCATATAGTCTATCACAGGGAAGGCCTTCTGCATATCTGTGGGACAAATCAGAGACCATGGCCTCTTTAACAGCAGAACTAGTAATATTCTCACTGGCAATGAGATTCATACTATTTTCCATCCACTGATTGTGCTCTTTCATGATATTTCGTATTTCTTGAACGTAATTTTGATTTTCAGACATATTTCATCAGCATCCATAATCTATAGTAGGGATAATTCATTCACATTTTAATGATGGTGAGATGGTGGTTATAAATATTCATATTTTGAAAAATTAATGCCTTAAATTTATTAAATTTTAATATAATTATATGATAAATAAAAAATGAAGAATTGATAGTTATTATTGTTAAACATTTTTGCAATTAATGATCTTATAAAGAATAATAGAGAAATAAAATTATAGATTAATAAAATGCGTTTTATGTAAATTTTAGAATTAAGAATAATTATATCAAAAAAGAAAAATTTAAGGTGAGAGATTAAATCTCACACTTATTTTGATGGTTCATTAATAGCAGCTTCAATTTGAGCAAATATTTGCTCAGTCTTAAAGTGCTGTTGATCCATTGCTCCAGATGGGCAGGCTGCTACACAGGTACCGCATCCTTTACATAGAGCTACATTTACGCTTACTTGGTCATCTGCTCGCTCTATAGCACCATATGGGCATAGTTCGATACAAACTTCACATCCACCACAAACGTCAAGGTCAGTGGTAGCGATGATAGGCTCAATAGCCACTTTTCCTTTAACCATAGGGATAGCTGCTCGAGCAGCAGCACCAGAACCCTGAGCTACAGCATCCGGAATATCCTTAGGACCTTGGGCAACACCAGCAAGGTATACACCATCAGTCAATGTGTCAACAGGCCTTAGTTTTGGGTGAGCTTCCATGAGGAAACCGTCAGCAGACTTAGATAGACCAATGGTCTGTCTTAAATCTTCGGATCCTTCTGGAGGTACTAAACCTACACCTAAAACAACCATATCATAGTCGTATTCGGTTACTTTACCAAGTAAAGTGTCTTCTCCTCTAACAGTGAGTGTAAGGTCTGGGTTTTCCAGTACTTCAGCAGGTCGTCCTCTGACAAACTTGATTCCGTATTTTTCCTGAGATCGTTTATAGAACTCTTCGAATCCTTTACCAAATGCTCTGATATCCATGTAGTAGAGAACTATTTCAGTGTCAGGCATTTTGTCCTTAATTAACTGAGCGTTCTTCATAGCGTACATACAGCACACACGGGAACAGTAAGGTTTACCAATCTTTTCATCCCGGGAACCAACACAGTGGATAAATGCCACACGTTTTGGTTTTTCACCATCGGAAGGTTTGATAACTTTTCCTTCAGTAGGTCCTGATGCATTGATCTGTCTTTCCAATTCCATACCAGTAATCACGTTAGCGTGGCTACCGTAACCATATTCTAACTTTTCAGTTGGGTCGTATGGGTCGTAACCAGTTGCTACGATAATCGTACCGATATCGAGTTCAACTTCTTCTGGTTCTTGATCGTGTTTAACAGCTCCCCGTTCACAGATCTGATCACAGAGTTTACATTCGATACAATAGTCTTTATCTATGGTTGCACATAGTGGTACAGCTTGTGGAAATGGAATATATGCTGCTTTTACCATACCAATACCTTCATCAAAGTAGTTAGGCATTTCAATTGGGCATACTTCCACACAGGAACCGCATCCAACACACATTTCTTCGTCTATGAATCTTGGTTTTTTCTCTACTTTTACAGTGAAGTTACCAATGTAACCGTGTACTTCTTTAACTTCTGCATAAGTCATGAGCTCGATGTTTTCGTGCTTACCTACGTCCACCATTTTCGGAGCGAGGATACACATGGAACAATCGAGAGTTGGGAAGGTCTTATCTAATTGACCCATTCGTCCACCAATAGTAGGTTGTTTTTCTACCATGTAGGTTTTGAATCCCATATCAGCTAAATCGAGTGCAGCTTGAATACCAGCTACTCCTCCACCAATAACCATAGCATTGTTATTTACATCCACTATAGAAGCTTCTAGAGGTTCTAATAATCGAGCTTTTGCTACAGCCATTCGGACTAAGTCTTTAGCTTTTTGAGTAGCAGCTTCTGGTTCACTTTGGTGTACCCAAGAGTCGTGCTCACGTAAGTTTGCAAACTCAAACAAGTACGGATTTAATCCAGCTTCTTCCACAGCTCTTCTGAATGTAGGTTCATGGAGCCTTGGAGAACAAGCAGCCATAACTACTCGGTTTAATCCTAGTTCTTTAATGTCCTTTTGAATCTCTAATTGTCCCGGATCAGAACAATAATATTTATAGTCGTTAGCGAGAACTACATTAGGTAAGGTCTTAGCGTATTCTGCAACTGCTGATATATCCACCACACCACCGATGTTTATACCACAGTGACATACGTAAACACCAACCTTTGGTTCTTCCTTAGTTTGGTCTTTTTTTTCTTCTACCATTAGATCACCTTGTACAAGTTGAATCTTATGTCTAATATTGAATAATTTAGGTGAATTTAGGTGTATCACTAACACATAAAAAGCTTTCTATCCATAATTTTGAGTAAAGTTTATATACTATAAAATAAAAGGTGGTTTTATAAGCTTTTTTAATTTATTATGCCCCATTTAGAATTAATAAATGATTATTAAAGTTATAAAAAACTTAATATGAAATTTAATGTGATTAAGCTCAGAATTGTACTGAAGAATACACCTGATGCAGTAAGTTTTATGTCCAAATCATAAGGTAATAGTCAGTACCACACTGAGCATAGACGAAGGTATAGATGCCTCTATGATAGTTACTGTCCGTTTTAAGCCACCTAAACCAGAAATAAATACAATTAAACGGCTTAAGCGGGTGAAATTAGCAGTCTTACTACGCTTACACGCCGCATCAGTTAAATATTGTTTAATTCCTTTCAATTCCATAAAAAGGCCCAAATATATTATTATAAGTGGTATGGCTGCTCCGGATAAAAAATTAAGGGCATCAGAAAGCACAAAACCAATAGGGAAATTGAAATAATTGGCCATGAACCCTAAAATTATACTCCATAATAGTGGAAATAATAGAGCCATCTTTAAAACATCCCTATTATCCCCCCAACTAGCTAAAGTATTATTTCCAAGCCAACAAAAACCAGAATAGAACCCAAATCATAAAATATAGTCTTTACCAAACCATTAACTCCAAAAACACCAAGAGATATAGGATATCATAAAAACCAAGAATTTAACATTATAACTGGCAGCATTATACTCCAGCGGGTTTTTTTTGGAGTATCCTTTATTTTTCCCCAGAAATAAGCTATTAAGCCCGAATTAAACCTATTAAAATGCATATTAGTGGTATGGGCATTAAAGAAGAAATTACAGAAATATCAATCCGGTACAGGGCCATGAAAATCAGGGAAGGGATGGTCAGATTAACCACGATTTTATTTAGAGATTTAGCATCACCATATTTTAATAATCCTGACCTCCGCATACTATATCCTAAAAATACCATGATAATTATGGCCATAATTGTTTCTATTAATTTGAGATGCATTTTAGTCAATTATAATACATAACATTAAAGCAATTCATTTCAATTTGCGAATAATATGTTTATTTAATTCTTCTTTTGAAAATTAATTTAATTAATGGCTAATTTAACAATATAAAACTTAATCAAAAAACAAGAAAAATCAAAATTATGATACTAAAAACAAGAAAAATACATATTAAAAACAAGAAAATCGGATAAAATTAATTTAAGGATATTAATTTAATTTCTTATAAAAAAAATGAAATTGTGGAATTAATCCACAATACCTTCCGTAGTGATCTTAAAGACACTTTCACCTTCAGGTAAATGAGGACTGTCTACCAAACGGGCAATTCTCTTACCAGCCAATCCCTTCTTCAACCATACTCGATAAGTAGCTGCGTGACCTAATACATGACCACCAATAGCCTTAGTAGGGCTTCCAAAGAAAGCATCTGGCCTGGCTTGAACCTGATTAGTTACAAAAACTGCAGTGTTATAGGTGTTAGCAAGATTTTGCAGCGTGTGCAAATGCTGGTTCAGTTTCTGCTGTCTGGATGCTAAAGCTTCCCTTCCAACATATTCAGCTCTAAAATGAGCAGTTAAGGAGTCCACTATAACCAGACGGATATTGGTTCCACTTTGAATTAATTCATTAACTTTTTCAGCCATTAATATCTGGTGACTGGAGTTAAATGCACGTGCAATGTGGATTTTTTGTAAAACTTCCTCCATGTCCAGTTCAAAACCAGCTGCAATTTGCTCAATTCTTTCTGGACGGAAAGTATTTTCAGTATCTATAAAGACACATTCCGCATCTAAACCTCCCTGTTCTGGAGGTAATTGGATTGTAACTGCTAATTCATGCGAAATTTGACTTTTACCAGACCCGAATTCACCAAAAACTTCAGTAATGGCCTGAGTTTCTATTCCACCACCTATTAGCTCATTTAATCCTTCGCTTCCCGTGTTTATACGACCAATTTCTTTTCGCCTTTCCATTACGTCTAAAGCTGTTTCAAAATCAATTTGTTCTGATTTTCTGGCTGCTTCAATTACTTTCTCAGCAACACCCTCACCAA
>JAHFBZ010000053.1 GCA_023249725.1 Methanobacteriaceae archaeon | reverse complement strand
ACCGGAGGCAGTATTGACGAATCTAAAGCCAATGATCTTTTGAAAATTAGTGGAGTCAAGCAAACAGCCGGAATATTAAAGGCTAATGCCAATATTTCAGGTAGCTCAATGGGGGCAGGTGGCGGATTTACGGTAAATGGTATTGAAAAAAGTAAATTAAGTCTAGTGGGAGTAAGCAGTGTAAATGGATCGGTATTTAATGAAAATGCCAATGAAATAATTTTAGGAAAGACCGCAGCAGATAGTCTAAATAAATCTGTGGGAGATAGTATCGATCTTTTCGGAGAGAAATTCAAGATCACTGGAATATTTGAAACTGGAAATTTCATGTCAGATGGTGGGGCATATGTATCCCTTAGTAAACTACAGAATCTTACCAGTAATGATAATAAAATAAGTGCTATATCCGTAAAAGTTACGGACAATGCCAATGTAACTGAGGTAAGTAACCGAATTGCAGATAAATATCCAAATGAATTAACCACCTCAACCGCTGCTGATCAGGCAAGCCGAGTAAATGATGCTTTAGGCTACATTGACACCGCCACCTGGGCCATTTCATTACTGGCCATACTCATTGGTGGAGTAGGAGTTATTAACACCATGATCATGTCAGTTTATGAGCGGACCCGTGAAATCGGTGTTTTGAAAGCTGTAGGGTGGAGAAGTCGTAGAATATTAGGTATGATTTTAGGAGAATCCATTGTACTCACTTTAGTTGCGGGTACGGTAGGTACCATAGTCGGAATTGTGGGCGTAAATATCCTACTTGCATATTCTGCTAGTTTCGGTACTATGATTAACCCAGTTTATTCACTTGACCTATTTTTAAGAGCCTATGGAATAGCATTACTGGTAGGTGTCATTGGTGGAATATATCCTGCCTACCGGGCATCAAAATTAGCACCAACTGAGGCGTTGCGCTATGAATAATCAAAACAATGCAGATTCTAATATTGGAAAAAAAGAAAACACACATTCTAATCCAGAAAATCAAAACAATGCAGATTCTAATATTGGAAAAAAAGAAAACACACATTCTAATCCAGAAAATATTATAGAAATAAAAAACCTTAAAAAAAGCTATGATGACGGTAAAATAAAGGCCCTGAATGGAATAGATTTGGAAATAAAAAAAGGGGAGTTTGTTTCTATTATAGGGCCTTCTGGTTCTGGAAAATCCACCCTTTTAAATATGATTGGGGCTTTGGATGTTGCGGATGAAGGTACTATTAATGTGGCAGGTATTGATTTAACTAAAAACAAAGATTTAAGCAGATTTAGATCTGAAGAAATTGGATTTGTATTCCAGCTACACAACTTGATTCCCAATTTAACATCCAAAGAAAATGTAGAAATACCCATGCTAGAAACTGCATTTTCTAGTAAAGCCATGGAAGAACGTGCCATAAATCTTTTAAAATCTGTGGACTTGCCGGATAAGCTCGATCAAAAGCCCACCAAGCTTTCAGGTGGACAAAGACAGAGAGTGGCCATTGCCCGAGCACTGGTTAATCACCCATCTATTATATTGGCCGATGAACCTACAGGTTCTCTGGATTCAAAAACAGGAGACATAATACTGGATCTTATAAAAGACCTTCATCAAAAGGAAAATGTGACTCTGGTACTGGTAACCCACGAACCTTATGTGGCCAATATGGCAGATAGAATTATTACTGTGCGTGATGGAAAAATTAAGGAAGAGAAAGCTAATTTAAAATAATATTTTTTAAATTTCTTTTTCTTATATTTTTAATTAAATTAGATAAATCTAATAGAATAATCGATAATTATATTCACTAAAGCACCCTAAATTATTATAATTAGATTTTTTATTCTACATCTTAAAGGGATACAAATGAAAAAAGTGCTCTGGTGGTTAATTCTTGGTACAAGAGGTGGAATTAATCGTGCCAAGATAATTAAAAAGTTAAATGAACGACCATATAACGCACATCAGCTTGCTGAGTTATTAGATGTTAATTATCGAACTATAAGACATCATATGAAAATTTTAGAGGACAGTGAAGTTGTCGAATCATCAGGGGCAAAATATGGTAAAATGTATTTCCTCTCTGAGAAAATGGAAAATAATTATAATGAATTTGAAGCAGTTTGGAATCAAATAAAAGCTGAAAAATAAATTACATTATAAAGATTTTAAAGCAGTTTGGAATCAAATTAAATATAGAACCAAATAAATTAAATATTCAAGGGATTAAAATGGCCGCAGAACTATTAGGATTATCTGGAATTAAACTTTTATCTATTGTAATAATAATAGCAAATATTGGGCTTGCCGGTGGCCTGTTGTACCTATATATAAAAAGCTACAATCAAATAAAAATAGGTTTTACCGTAGGACTTATTCTATTTGCATTTTTGTTAATGATTAGAAATGTGGCCAATATAATATTTATACTAACCGATAGTTCTGCTATTGTGAATAAACCATATTATGTGGGAGATATCCTTGAATTGATAGCCCTAACTATTTTATTAAAAGTTACCTGGGATTATTAATTATTATATTAAATATTGCTTAATATTCAATTCTTAATATTTAATTAAAAATAAAAAAGAATTCTTGGAATAGATAATTAATCAAATAAATTAAAATAAAAAAATTGTAATTAATTTACATTAAATAACTAATTTTTAGATAATTATAATTCAATAAAAATAGAATCATCTTCAATAATAACATCATATCTATTCAAATCTGTTGCTTCGCCTGTTAAAAATTTCATTAAGGTAGATACATTTTTAAAGACTTTACCATTAGTAACATCATACTGAGTTCCGTGCACTGGGCAAATGACTAAGTTGTTGCTTAATTTTCCATCAGGTAAAAATCCTCCCCTATGAGTACAAATAGCATCAACAGCATAAAAATTTCCACTTACATTAGCTATTAAAATCTGTTTTTCCTGAACTGAAAACCCTTTCATAGTGCCTTCTGAAATATCCTTTAATTCACATAACTTTTCCATTTTAACGCCCCTTAAATTTATTCTAACAAAAACCTCAATAAATTTATTATTTAGATTATAAAACCGGATTTAATTAATATTTCTTATTTAAACTATTTAAATATTATAAATTGAAATATTATCTTTTTAACGAGTATAATTAAACCAGTCACAGTATTTTCATCCTTATTCTAAAACTAAAATAATATTCAATTTTTCAATTAAAATCATAAAATTATATATTCTCTAAAATTCAGAATATAAACATCGACGAATTTCACAAGTTGTAATTTAAACCCTGTGTTTATAATTACATCAAAAGTAGATTTTGTTGATCGGAGGAGATAAGATCTCGCGAAAGATGCAGATAGCAATTGTAATAGCAATATGCATCGCTTTTTCTTGTTCCAGCACCATATATGCCCAAGATATAAATCAGCCAATAAGCAGTGATAACACATCCTATGAATTAGTTAGTAATAACAGTTCAATTGGAAATAGTTCGACAGAAATTGATCAAAATAAAACAATTGTCGATACATTGAAAAGCACCAAGAACAATTCCACCGAACTTGAAGAAGCAGACGTTGTAAATAATGAATCAGAACGTCCAAATTCAACCTCCCTAAATAATAACTCTGCAAAAGAAGAGATAAAAGCAGCAGGAACCACCAACAGTAAATATTCAGCGAAGTTCGACCTTAAAAGCATTAAAAGTGCTGCATCAAAGGTCAAAGTGTACATAGAAACCAACCATAAACTACCTGGCTATGTAGTTATCTCAAACTACAATTTAACCATGAGTGAATTCCTTTACTTGCTGGTGAAAGGAATAACTCAGATCAATAGTGGAATAAGCACAAGTATAACTCTCAAAAGTGTATCTGCTGCCAGTAACCCAAATGGAAATTCAAAAGTAGGCGTTCTCTATAAATCAGCTTACCTAACCCTAGCTAGTAAAGTGGCCAAATATATAGAAAATTATGGAAGAGCACCAAATTACGCAAGTAGCTCACTAGGAAATATTCAGTATCAAAGACTAATTTACACCATGTCAAAAATCCTGAACTTCCAGGCAACAAAAGTATATCTACCTAAATATGTTTCCCTAACCAGTATCAGCATTTCCGGTTCTAGCAACACCGGTGAGGTTGGTATTAGTAATGTAAATGATGCATATAATGGTGAAATCCTTTCCAATTACCTGAAGTCCACCTCGAATTGTCAGGTTACTAATTCCCAGATTAGTGCATTATCGGCTTCTATCACCAAAGGATTAAGTTCCAAGTGGAGTAAAGCCTCAGCAATCTTTAACTGGGTACGGAACAACCTCAATTACAGTTTCTACTACAATACTAAATACGGAGCAGTACAAACTCTACAACTAAAAAAAGGAAATTGCGTAGACCACAGCCATTTATTAATTTCTCTAGCAAGGGCAGCAGGGATTCAATCTCGATATGTGCATGGATCAGCTGTATTCAATAGTGGAACAACTTACGGCCATGTTTGGGCCCAACTCTATATAAATGGAGTATGGTATGCGGCAGATGCCATAAGTTATAGTAATAGTTTAGGTGTTATAAAGAATTGGAACACCTCATCAGTTACTATTAAAAATAAATATGCAGAGCTACCTTTCTAAAAGAAAAGCGTGTATAAAAGTCCCCATTTTATTTAATGGGGTTTTTATTTTTTTTATTTTTTTGGCTAATTTTTAAAGATTTGTAAATTAATATCTCATTTAAAAGTTAATTAGCTCAGATTTTTATGATAATACCTTATTTTGATTAAAAAATATTATTATTATTATTATTATTATTATAAGATAAAAATAAATGATAGTTTATCATATTCATTAATATCTACTATATTTTAAAAATACAAAGTTTTTGATTAAAATGAGTTTTACCAATCCATCTGTCAAGAATATAAGTGCCTGGAAGAAAAATCTTCTAAAATTAATGCGTATTTTTACCCTAATTATGGGAATCACAATAGTCATTTTTGGAGTAGGTGGGATTAAAGTATTTGGCATAATGGCCCTAATCGCACTTTTAATTATTTATTTACCCAATTTTTTAAATCCACAACACAAACAGATTATTCCTGTTGAAGTGGAAATAATGTTTTTAGTAGTGGTTACTCTAGAATATGTTCTAGGTAATACTTTTGGCCTTTACGGTAAAATACCACACTATGATGATTTTATGCACTTTACAGTTCCTTTAATGGTTTCTTTGATTGGAATGATGTTCTTATATACTGCATACATCTATGGAAAAATAAGGGCCAGTCTGGCATTAATGGCTTGTTTAATCATTCTCATAACCATAGGAATAGGTGGAATACTGGAAATGGTAGAATATTCCTATGATAACTTTATTTATTCCCATATAAGCCATGTACTTCCTACTGGCCTTACTCAAGGTTCTTTAACTCAGAATCCTTTAGATGATACGATGAGTGATCTTTTTACTGATGCTTTAGGTGGAATAATAGGTGCCTTAATTGGAGTCTTTTTTATAAGGCGTGCTGAGAAAAAAGGCCAGTGCATAGAATGGGTAGATGAATTTGCTGAATTAGAAGGTTTAAAAAAAGATAATAATGAATTAGATTAGAATTGGAATATAATAAATCAAATTATATCACCCATTCTTTGGGAATATTATTGAACCATGACCAATTAAATCCTAGGATCATACTCCAATTCCTTAAATTTAATGATAAATTTAGTTCCTGAACTAGTATCCAATTCAATTGTACCATCTAGTTGACCTACCAGCGAATTAACCAGTCTTATTCCTAAAGATTTCATCTTTTTAAAGTCTATATCCTCAGGTAATCCAATACCATCATCAGAAACTTCTAAAACGTATTGCTCATCTTCTAAGAAGAATTTAATAGTAATTGTGCCTTTTCTTCCCTCAGGAAAAGCATATTTTATGCAATTAGTCATTAATTCATTAATTATAAGGCCACAGGGAATGGCAGTATTAATATCCAAAACTACTTCTTCAACTTCCCTTTTTAAACTTATTTGGTTTGTATTTACCCCATAGGAAGACATTAATTCAATAGAAAGTTTAGAAATATAAACCGAAAAATCAATATGGCCCAAATCAGTAGCCTGATAAAGACTTTCATGTATCATGGACATGGATTTAACACGGTTTTGACTTTCTTGGAATAAATTAAGAGCCTGTTTATCATTAACATACCTTTTTTGAAGATTCAGCAGACTGGAAATGATTTGCAAGTTGTTTTTAACCCTATGGTGAATTTCCCTTAATAAAATTTCTTTTTCTTCTAAAGAAGCTTTTAAAAAGTTTTCAGATTCTTTTTGATCAGTTATATCCTGTACTACAGTGCATAAGATATGAGGGGTGCACTTTTCAACAAAAAAATTATTTATCATGACATCCCTGGAAGACCCATCCAAACGTATAATCTTTGTTTCCTTTATTTTTAGGCTATCTGGAAGTATTTTATCTTTGAAAGCATTTTCAAATTCATTTTTATAATAGTTTAATGGTCTCATCATATGGCCATCATCATCCATACCCACAGCCATTTCATTAAGGGGTAATGGAATCAAGTCATGAATTATTTCATGAATAAACTTATCATTAAAATCTTCTTTTTTAATCCCAGTTATTTCTTCCATGGAACTATTCCAATCAATAATTATTCCCGGAGCTACTGCCAGTGAAATACCATCCGATATCTGTTCAACAACACTACGGAATTTAAATTCACTTTCAATTATTTTTTGAGAAGCCCTTTTTATTTCTGTAAGATCTGTTCCTATTATGACAAACCCAGTAGTTAATTTAAGAATATCCAGTATAGGAGAAATATTGAGAAAAACATCTATTTTCTGGTGGTCTATAGAACAAATCACAGATTCAATATTAAATTGTTTTCCATCTTGTATAATTTCCTTTAAATCTATTTTTTGCTTTGAAGCAAAAATTTCATAAAAGGGTTTTCCAATTAAATCATTCTCATCATATCCCAATACTGAAGTTAAACTACTATTCACTTTAGTTATGTTTCCTTTATGGTCTGCAAGAATTAATAAATTAGGCATAGTAGAGATAATCTTTTCTGCTGCTTGTGATGGAGTTAGAATAGGGAAATCATATCTCCAAACACCATAAGCAATGAAAACTAGACCTATGGATAAAAAAGTCTGTGTTAATTCTGGAATCTCAATGGAGAAACTTCTTAAAATAAAATCTGTGATTAGGCCCAATATTAGTGGCATGAATATTCCAAAGCTAATATAGACAGATTGTCTTTTTTGTCCGGTTTCTGATTGAAATGCATACAAAAATACCATCCATGAAGAAATAAATGAAACTAATACGGTCCAAATGGCAAATAAATCATAGATACTTTCATCTAAGGGTATAGAATAGATCCATCCCCAGTATTCATGTATAGGTGGTCCTATGAAAAAATTGGTTGCTATACCTAAGATTACAAAAATCAAAGCAGGCCCATAAATCAGCACGTAAGTTAATTTACTTCTCAAGATATAGGATCTTTGAGTAAAAATAAACGCAGTATGTAGCAATACCGCGGGTATGAATGGCCATAATGCACTTAATTTCAGCCATATGAATGCACTGTCTGATGATTCTGCTAAACGATAAGCAAATTCACAAAGTGCCATGAATGAAACGAGTACGCTAAAAATAGTAATTGTTCGATTTAGAGAGTTTTTAGGGTTCCTAAAGTAAATGAAGTTAGCTATAAAAAAGGATATTGTGGCCGATATTAATGAAATTATTGCAAAGTCATTCAAGGGATTTCACCTTCAGTAATATTAATTATTGCTCTTTATTAATATTAACTTTTATTATTTAAAATCTACAAATTCAATATATTAACCCAAAAACAGAAATTAAATAATTTAAAACCTGTAAAATATCTTAATTTAGTTAAAACTTTTTAATAATACTTTTTAATTCATTTTAAATCAATTCATTTTAAAAGAAAATTAAGTATTTTAGAAATAATAATGTGTGACTATTACTTGAGCAATTGAATTTATATAAAAATAGTTATATCTGAAAAATTACAATTAAATAATTGATATTCAATAGAGTCCCTAATTGCTACTGATGATAATATGAAAATTTCACAGCAAAATATGGAATTAATAGAAAAAATAAAAAATTATCGATCTGATAAACAAAAAATGGAAATAATTGCCTTTAAAAATGAAGTTCTTGAAAAACAAAATGAAGAACTCAAAAATGCTTTAAAGAGGTTTCAATCGGAAAATATTGACCGCAATAAGCTATTAGCTGATATAAAAAACCTCAAAGAGAAAAACCGTGCCTTAAAATTAGACTTAAAAAAATCAACAGAAAAATACGAATTTTTAATAACTTCCCCAGAATCTACTGGTTCGGTTTACGGAGAAATTAGGAATAATCTTAAAAATGCGAAAAAAGAGGTTTTAGTTTGTTCACCATGGATTACTTACTTGTTGGATGAATTTGAAGGTCTAAACAACGATGTTAAGATAAAAGTAATCACTAATTTCAGATCAGAAGACATAGATAGTGGTATAACTGATATTGATAAAATTCGTGTTTTAAAGAGTATGGGGTCTGAAATCAGGTTTAATAATAATTTACACGCTAAAATAATCATTATAGACTCAAAAGTTGGTATAATCTCATCAGCCAATATGACCAGTAAAGGGATGCGGATTAATTATGAAGCTGGAGTTTTAATTAAAGATAATAAAGAGATTCTAAAGGCTATAGATTTTTTTAACGGGGTTTGGGATGTTAGTAAATCATTAACTGATGAAATTATATCAAAACACGGAGATTAACTGTGGAAGAATCAAAAGTAAGGGATATTTCTGAAATAGTTTCCCAAATCAGGACATTTATTAATTCTCAGAAGGAACCAGACATAATAAAATGAACGATAATCGGAAAATCAAATAGGGATAATCTAATTGAAATTGAACTTTTTAAAAAAGCTTATTTGAATAAAGGTTCTTCAGTTATAGTTAATAATTCACCGGGAATAGTTTTAGAAACAGAATATGAAAAAATATTCCTTAATATGGATTCTGTAGATTCTTTTTTTATAAATGAAGAAATAGAAGTAGATATTAACCCATTCAGTGTGATTTTAAATTGGCTGGAGAAAACCATTATTAAAATCGAGAATGATCATCTAACTGGCCGAAATAAGGAAATTTTGAATTTTTTGGTGGGCCAAGGTACTCCTACTTACAGTAATTATGAAACAAATTTTTTCTCAGATAGTCTCAATGAAAGCCAGAGCTTATCAGTCAAGCAAGCTATGAATTCTCGCGATTTTCAGCTTATAATCGGACCACCCGGGACTGGAAAAACCTTTGTTATTAAAGAACTGCTACATTAACTGCACCAATTAAATAAAAACGTTTTGGTAACGGCCTGGACGAATATTGCAGTGGATAATATTTTAAGTAGAATTAATGAAATCTCCGAAGATAAGATTTTAAGAATAGGATCTAAAAATGGGATTAATTCGAAAAATATGAAATATTCTATATTTAATAGAAGAAAAAAACATCCAGAATGGATAAAAGTGGAAAATATTAAAAAAGAAATCGGGCACCAAAAAAAAGAACTCAATAAAGTATTTGATTCTTTATCAGTGAATCAGAATAAAATAAACAAAATTATTGAGCAGAAAAATAATTTCCAGATGGCATCTAAAAACATAAAAGAGTCGATTAAAGAATTCAACTTACAAATGGGAAATATTACTGTTAATAATTTAGACAATGATCCAAAATTAAATGATATTGAAGAAGAGATTGTTTTCTATGACTTAAAAGCAGAAAACTACATTAAGCTAGCTAAGATGGTTTTAAAGCTGGATGAAATTGAAAAATCGCTCCCTAAAAATGATGAATTTTTTTTGCTAGAGTCCGAATTAAAAAAACTTAAAGGAAAAGGACTGGTAAAAAAAGTAACTTCCATTTTTGATAAAAGTGGATTTAAAGAATATAAATCTGATTTAAATCAAAAAGAATACCATTATGACAAAATGGTGAGAGAATTTAATAGTTACTGGGATTTTAAAGATAAATTGGATAATAAATGTCAGGATTTATATCCTCAGGGGACTGGACAGCCAGACGAAGATGCTCAGGATAATTATCTAATTTCTATAGAAAAATTGGAAGAGTCAATTCCATTAAAGAAGGAACACTGGAAAAATGAATTAAGTAAAGATGTTAATGAACTTCTTGTGGAATCCTACAAAATTTACATAGACTCCCTGGAAAAAAAATATTATTTATTAAGGGGAGAATACAATTCTCTAAAAGCAGATATATCTCTGAAAATTAATGAAAAAGAGAGATTGTTAGATTTAATAGATAACATTAAAATTACTATTTCTAATTTAGAATTTGAAAAAAAACGTTGCACTCAAATAATTGATAGAGATATATTTGATAGAGCTAAAATTATTTTTTCAACAGTTATTTCATCAGCAAATCCTTTAATGAAAGAATATTCTTCTGAGGTAATGATAATGGATGAAGCCAGTCAGGTAGCCAGTTATATGTCCCTCATTCCACTTTTAAAGTGTAATAAATTCATTTTAGTTGGAGACAATAAACAGCTACAACCTATTATAGAATCAAAGCTGGATGAAGGCCATAATAAGCCCATATTTAATAATTTAATGGAAAAATATCCAGATTCATGCACTTTTCTGGATACCCAATATAGAATGAATGGTTATATTTCTAATTTAGCCAGTAAATTATTTTATGATAATCAATTAAAAACACATCCCCCCATAAGGAACCAGATAATTGATTGCAATTTAAATGAAGCAGTTAACCGCATATTGAATCCCTTAGCACCTATTACATTTTTAGACACTTCAAATATTGATTTTTATGAAGATGGAGTGGGTGGGGGCTGTAAAAATACAAAAGAAGCTATTATTGTTAATAATATTGTGTCTTTTCTAATTGAAAGTGGCATCAAATCTGAAGAAATTGGTATAATATCTCCCTATGTAAAGCAAAAAGATAAAATAAAAGAGATTGTGGATTATGACGTTGAAGTAGAGACTGTTTACAAGTTTCAGGGAAGGGAAAAAGATATAATAATTATGAGCTTTTGCAAAAGCAAATTAGGAGAATTAAATAATTATGTAAAGCGATTTATAGAACAACCCACTCAGATAAATGTGGCTATTACTCGGGCCCGTAAAAAACTAATTTTAGTAGGTAATATTAATAATTTAAAAGGAAGTGATCTTTTAAATCAGCTTATAAAAAATATTGGGGACGATTTTATATTACAATGTAATAATGAGCATCTAAAAGATCTTGAAGTAAAATTAGATCTTTAAATGGCAATAAATGATATGATACTGATCTAAAAATAAATAAAAATAAAAAAATATTAATTTTAATTTTATATTATCTATTAAAATCGATTTTTCCATTAAATTCTTTTAAAACACCTTTATCAATCATATCTCGCATCACACCATTTATACGATCAAAGGTCTTCTTACTGGTGGTCTTGAAACCAAAGAGGCGTGAAGTTTTAATAACCAGTTCTCTCTCAGGAGTCATAGATTCGAAGTCCAGAACCATCCTAATGGCCTCCTCTATTTCTTCCGCAGAAATAAATGTAATATTTGGTTTATAAATCCTCTCCCTAACTGAAACATTAGATGTGTCATTCAATAATAAGAAGTCACCACTGCGCCTTATATTACCATTGTTTTCAGCCATCTCTACTGCACTGGAAATAATATTCCTGACTTTATTTCCTGCTCTTCTAAGACCACATCCCTCACGGATTCTCCTAATAATTTCTTCATAATGAATAGGGCCTTCAATAGATACTATTTCACTAACTACAGTAGAAACTACTGGAGTAGGACTTTTATAAAGTTCATCAGAAGTTGTTAGAGTAGTAGATTCATAAGGTTGATAGGGAATGAGTTTATCTTCTAATTTTGGTGGTGAAGATGGGGTTAATTGTTTAGAATGTTCTGAATCTATTTCTTCAGTTTGAAGATTTGATTCTTCTAGATCTGTTTCATTAGATAATGGTTGGTCAATGTCTAAGTCACTAGATTGAATTACTTCATCATCTGAATCAATAGAAGAATTAGGATCATTAGTTTTAACATTTCCAGTAATATCTGAATCTTCAGAAGCTATATCTCTTAAAGGTATACTCCCAGAACCAATATTTTTAGAAACTATATTTTCAGTATGTGCATAACTAGATTGGACTTCAAAGGAACTATCCAGTTCTGAAGAAGATAATTTTATACCCTTCTCCATGAAAATATCATTTTCAGACTTTTCATCCATAGTTTCTTCTGCTAATTCACCTATTGCACTTTCAGATTCGTCAAGTTCTTCCTGGGGAACTTCAAGACTTTCTAGTTTGGTTTCTAGTTCGGTTTCAATATCTTGAGTTTCTGAGTTAATAGATTCATCAAATTCTTCTAAATTCTCTGCTAGATGATTGATTTCTTCTGATTCTTTTTCAATCTCAGTAGGTGTTTCTATTTCAATAACACCAATGGCATTTAATAGCTTTTTCTGGGTTTCTTCCCGATTCCTGTACCAGTCAGTGGACCATACGTGAATAATCTTCCAACCCAGGCCTTCTAAAACCTGTTCACGGAGACGATCCCTATCACGGGCCACAGCAGAGCTGTGATACATGGCCCCATCACATTCAATACCTACCATATATCTTCCATGATCTTCCGGATCTACAATGGCCATATCCACTCTAAAACCAGCACATCCTATGCTTCTTTCTACTTCTAAACCATGTTCTTCCAGGAATTGATAAACTGAATCTTCAAATGGACTCTGTAGTTCATCATTAGTTCCTTTTTCTAGGCTTAGACTACCGTTTTCAGCGTATTGTAAAAAGGTTTTGAGAGCTTTCACTCCAAATGGTGTTCCTCCAGTTACATGGAGATCCATGGAACGGAAATTAGAAAAGGCCACACATTTTTCCCGGGCCCGGGTAATAAGAACATTTAAACGGCGCTCTCCACCTTCTTGATTCAATGGACCAAAGTTCATGGATATTTTTTGATTTTCATCAAATCCATAACCTATACTAATAAATATAACATCCCTTTCGTCGCCCTGGATAGTTTCAAGGTTTTTAACAAAGAAATGCTCGTCAACATCTTCTCTAAAGTACCTTTCCATTTTAGGATGTTCTTTTCGCATTAATTCCAGTTCTTCTAGAATTGCGTTCATCTGGGCCACGGAAAACGTCCCGACCCCCAGACTTTTAGTTCCTTTATACTTTCTAAAGTGATTAAATATTTCTTTAACAACTTCCTTAGCTTCAACCGGGTTGAAAGATCCTCTTCCACGCTCATAAACAGTTTCTGGAAGATAATTAAGTTTTAAACCTAATTCTTCACTTTCATGGCAGGGTGAAGGATAAACTAGAAGGTAGTTGTCATAGAATTCCTGGTTGGATACTGCAATCAATGATTCGTGCCGGCTACGGTAGTGCCAGCGCAACATTTTTACCTGGAAACTACGTTTGCACAGGTGAAGAATACTTTCCATGTCTGCTGCCCGGGCCACTTCTTCTGTTTCCTCTTCAGATATAATCATCTGATCAAAAAAAGAAGTTGGTGGGAGTTGATTAGTATCACCCATAACCACCGCGGTTTTTCCCCGTAAAAAGGCACCTAGAGCGTCTTCTGGTTTTACCTGAGATGCTTCATCAAAGATTACCACATCAAATTCCAGTTTCTCATTGGCCGGATCTAGATACTGGGCAATGGATAATGGACTCATCATGAAGCACGGTTTAATTTGCTGTATGAGTCCTCCAGATTTTGCTAAAAGCTTTCTTAAAGGCAGGTGGCCTCTCTTTCGCGTGAATTCTCCACTAAGAACATTGGCCTCGGAGTTAGGAGCCGCTCCCCCAAATACTTGAGGCATATTATGATTTAACTTGTTGAATAATCGTTTACGATTGAGTTCAATTATTTTTGAATCCAGTTCCTGGAATTCAGTTATTCTACCCTGATGTAAATCTCCAATAAAAGTATAGAGAATGGAAATCTCTTTAAAAGCCATGCTTAAAAGACTATCGGCCAAATTACCTTCCATTATATCCTTAACATCGTCAAGAGATATGGCTCCAGATTCCACAGACGGAATGAATGGTGCTGCCTTGGTTTTCATACAAAGCTTTTTTTTCTCCAGATACTGAGACCATAAAGGCAAAATACTCAGATTATCCTTCCATAAACGTAATTTGGTTTTCCATTGACTGAAAGTAACCATTTGTGGTTCTTTATTGAATATTATGTGACTATGAGTATTTAATGTGGATTTGAGAGCATCTAATGATTTAGAGAAATAATCATTTTCTGCTAAGAGCTCATTTTCCATTTGAGTTATTTTTTTATGGTCTATTCCACTGACAACCAATTCCATAGTTTTATCAGTGATTATATTTTCATTTGCCAGTTTTCTAAATTGAACCATCCACTTGGCGGTGGCCGTTAATTCTTTAACTGAGGAGTTCTCCAGGTTCCAGTGTGATCCAAAGAACTTCCTGGCCACTTCTTCGTGTTCATGCAGCTGATTTTTTAAGTTGGTTAGATCTTTTAAAGATTCTAAATCCTGTATAATCTCATAATCATTTTGTGGTGGGTTTTTAATGTAAAGAGAATCAATTTCGTTTTTGATTTTCCGATATTTACCACTTAAAAACTTGATTTTACTGGAAGAATGTTCCAGATAGTCCCTTAACAACTTATCCAGGTCTTTTTCTAAGACAGAGTCATGGAATCTTTCCAGTATGGTTATACTTTTTTGAAGTTTCTCCAGTTTCTCTAAAAGCAAAAAGGCATCATTTTCATGTTCATCCCATACTGGTGAATTTAAAATTTCTAAATCCACTGGCTTTGATTCAGATAATATTTGAGATGCTAAAATAGTTTTATCCAGCTCATGGAAGTTTTTAGAATTTTTAATTCCATATTCCTCTTCAAATGCCTTGACTTTTTTGCGGAATAAATCTAAATTATCCTGAGTTTCAATTATTTGCTGTTCAATTTCCCGTATGGTGGGAGGTAAAATCATTCCCGGGTCAGTTCCAGACCAGGGGTTTTCAGCTAAGGGAGGTAGTAATTCAGAAAGCCGGGTGAGGTTTTCCAATTCAATAATGGATTCTTCCCATTGTTCAGGAGTTATATCTTCTGGAGATGGGATTCTTACCACTGGAATCTCTGGAAACTTCTTCTCTGCACTTTCTTTCATTCCAAAAAGCTGGAAAGGTGATAAACGTATTTTGTATAGTGGCTGATGAAGTGCCCGATTATATTCATTTAATTGTTTTCTAAGGGTCTCTAAACGATTAAGCTGCCGATCAATATCCAATTCTTCTTCCTGCATATCCTTTAGAGAACTTTCCAGCTCTTGTAAAACATCTTTTTTACGAGTTTTATGAGAGTGAAGCTCTAAACAGAATTTTCCCAGGCCTATTCGATCCAAACGGCTTTTAACCACTTCCAGAGCAGCCATTTTCTCACTGACAAAAAGTATGGTTTTGTCATTAGCCATAAGCTCAGCAATGAGATTAACAATGGTCTGTGATTTACCGGTTCCAGGTGGTCCTTCCACCACCAGGTTAGATCCTGCTTTAACATCTTCTATGGCTGCAATTTGTGAAGAATCAGCATCCATTACATGGTAAACGTCTTTATATTTAAGTCGTTCATCCACTTCACTTTCCATGAAATTAGAGCGTTCTTTTGCTAAATCTGGGTTAAAAATAGCACTTATTAGTGGTTTTTCAGTTATATCTATAGTTTCCTTGTAAGTGGCCGGGTCCAGGTCACGGTACATGACGAACTTGGTAAATGAAAAGAAACCAAGCTGTATTTCGTCGTGGACTTTCCATCCTTTCATGGATTTAGTGGCCTTTTTAACCTTCTTTAGGTATTTTTTAATGTCATCGGCATTGACCGGCATGTTAAATTCAGGAAGTTCAATATCTTGTTCCTTTAATTTGGCCTGGAGAGAAATATTGGTTAGTATGTCATTACCGTCCCAGTGAATAGAAAAAGACATCCCTACTTTTCTTCTTTCAATGATAACTGGAATAAGAACCAATGGTGCTTTTCTTATATCTGGCACATGTGGTTCGTCCCATTCTAAAAAACCTAGCCCTAAGTAAAGGATATTGTATCCCTGTTCCTGGAGCATGGTACGGGCCCTTTGATTAATATAAAATAGTCTTCTTTGAAGTTCAGATGGTGTTAATTCCGTTTCCAAAAAACGGTTTTTCTGTTCTTCTACAGTTTCCTCGTCAATTGGTGGGAATTCCCAGAGATCCGAATCTTTATCTTCAGTTTTATCTTCATCTTTTACTATGGTATCTACTTTAGCTATTTTGAGGTTCTCCACCATGGATTCTAAAATAGCACTGTTCTCATCAGAAAGATCTTCAGGTAGTTCTCTTTTCTCTTCAGCCTCTTTTTCTAATTCTCTATCTAACTCTTTTTCATCTCTTTGAGGCAGAAACTGCATTTTTTTCTCATTTAAAACCAGATGATCGTAAATGTGAGAGGGAGTATCATTTACCACTTCAATGGTTCTAGAGCGA
>JAHFBZ010000052.1 GCA_023249725.1 Methanobacteriaceae archaeon | reverse complement strand
CTAAATAAAAAAAAATATTTAATTTTTATTTATTTAATTTTTAAAGTGATTAAAAAGTCTAATTTAATAAATAAGAATTACATTATATTTCCTATTTTTATTTTTAACTGAATATTTAAGATTAATAGATTATTAAATGCCTTGACATCAATTATCCATGTCTTAATAACATTGATTTTTAATGTTAAGACAAGATTTATATGTTATCAAGGAAATCTCTAATAAGATAATATGAAGTATTTCGGAAAGCGGGATTTTTTTGTAGTCTCAGAGTATCTGGGAGGCATAATGCAGGGAATTGGTGTAGTAGTTCTCCTGCCAATTATAGTGTCTCTGATTTATGGAGAAAATAATTATATTAGTTTTATTATACCTTCAGCCATTTCCATAACCATAGGAACTCTAATAAAACAAATTGTTCCTTCTGGAGGATCCATAAGGCTAAAGCACGGAATGATAATCGCGGCATTGGCCTGGCTATGGGCAGCTCTCATTGGTAGTTTGGTGATGATTATAGGCCTTAAAATGGGATTTGTTGATGCTTATTTTGAAAATATGTCTGCCTGGACAGGTAGTGGCCTCACCATGTTTCTCGATGTGGAAATACTTCCCAAATCCATTTTATTTTTAAGAAGTCTTGAGCAATGGATTGGAGGAGTTGGGGTGGTTATTGTGGTTATAGGAATTCTTATTCGTCCTGGAACCGCTGCATCTCGATTATACAAATCTGAAGCTAGGGAAGAACGTATAAAACCCAGTATACCCAATACCGTGAAGACCATCTGGTGGATCTATTTATTTTATACTATTTTAGGAATTGTCCTCTATGGACTTGCTGGAATGTCCCTTTTTGATGCTATCAACAATACCATGACTAATCTCTCCACTGGAGGAATGTCCATTAAAAATGGAAATATTGGTGCCTATGGAAGCGATTTAATCACCATAATCACCATATTTTTAATGATTGTGGGTGGTACCAGTTTCTTGGTGCACTATCGGGTTTTGAAGGGAAATGTAAAATTTGCTTTAAAAGATATACAGTTTCAAGCCATGTTCATTATTGTAGCATTATTTTCCATACTTATTTTTATGAGTGGTAAAATTATACCACTAGATTCTATTTTTAACGTCGTTTCTGCTCTTAGTTGTACTGGATCCAGTACTCAGACTCTTCCACAGATGATAGCCTGGCCAAGTTATGTTAAAATATTAATTCTAACATGTATGGTAATGGGAATGGCTGCAGGTTCAACTACTGGTGCTATTAAACTAATACGAATAGTTACTCTCCTTAAAGGAGTTTACTGGGAATTAATGAAGATTTTAACTCCAGAAGGTTCAGTAATACCTCGTAAAATTTCAGGAAAAACTGTAAGTGACGTAGAAATTAGAGAGGCCAGTTCTTACACCTCAATATATATTATTTTTCTTTTATTCGGTTGGTTAGTCTTGGCAGCATATGGCTACGATCCATTGAACTCACTTTATGAAATTGCCTCGGCCCAAGGTAATGTAGGGTTTAGTTTAGGTATAACCTCTCCATTCATGCCAGATATTGCGAAAATAGTCATGGTTTTTAATATGTGGATTGGAAGACTGGAAATTATACCGGTTCTGATATTAGTAAGAGGTGGATTAGAATTATTAAAACGCAGCTAGTTGCATTAGAATTAATGTATAAAATTTTTAATATTAATTTAGAAAAAGCTTATTAATAAGAATAAGTACTTGAGTATATTTTCTTTTTATGAGGGTTACTTAATCATGTGATTTTTATGAAATCTTTAGAAACTTACAAAATAGAAGAAGACCCTTTATTTATAGACTTTACATCTCAAAAAGGCCTAGCAGAAGGTACAGAAAAAAGTTACATAATAAGACTAAATAAATATGTTGAATTCACAGGTAAAACACTTAGTAAACTTATTGAAGAAGCAGAAGACGAAGAAGACCTAAGACTACGCATGAGAAAGCGTAAAATATATTTTTATTTTAAAGATTTTAAAGAACACATTGATGAAACTGATTATTCTTTGAATTACAAAAATGATCTTATTAGAACCATTAGAACATTTTATAATCACTTCGATTTAATGCTACCTAAAAATATGTCTAGAAAAACTAGAAGTGATAAGATTCATGAAACAATAGACGATTTACCATCAATGGAAGAAATACAGAAGTTTTTGGTACATTGCAACAGTACATACAAGGCCATTACAACATTAGGACTTTCCTCTGGAATGGGAAGAGCAGAAATAACAAGTTTGACCTTTAAAAATTTATATTATGCAATAGGATTAAAAAAAGATCCTAAAAACATGGAAGAATTAATCGAAATATTAGAAAAAGAAGACGGTACTAAAATACCTACATGGAACATTATCAGAGTAAAAACAGGCAAACCATATTTTACTTTTAGTAGTTCAGAAAATCTAGAGTTAATAAAAGAATATTTAGAAGAATTATTCTTCAAATTTCCAGACTATGAACCTGAGCTAGATGATAAACTATTCAGAAGCATCTATGACAACAGGCCACATAAAACAAATGCAATCAATAAGCAATTTGAATATACCAATAAAAAAATGGGTTTAAGAAAAGCAAATAATCACACATTAATCAGAAACCACACATTAAGAAAATTCTTTGCTACTACTCTAGAAAGAAACAAAGTTCCACATTTAACTACTAGATGGCTATTAGGACATACCATAGACCCAGTTACATCTGCTTACTTCAAAGCAGACCCAGAAGCATTAAAAGAAGATTATATAAACTTAACAGATCAATTAACAACCAAAGAATACAAAGTCATAGTAATAGATAAATATGAAAGCATTACTCAAAGATTAGATGAACTTGAGAATAATCTTGTTTTAGATTCTGGAAAAATAAGCCCTGAAGAAAAATTTCTATTAGAAAATGCTGACAAAAAAACATTAGCAGAACTTTATGGATTCAAACCTAGCGAACTTAAAGAAAAAAAGAAAAAATCTAATTAAATTTAATATTATACAATTTTTTTGACATTGAATAAAAAAATGTAGTTTAAATTATTTTTTTAAACTATTTTCTATAATCTCAATTTCATATTCAGTCAAATCATATAACTCATACACCATTTTATTAATTTCAGAATCAATTATCCTAATTTCATCAATTAAAGGATTAACTTTATTTAAGCTTTCTTCAAACTCATTTTTAAGAAGTTCTTGAGTTTTTCTAGGTTTTATATCCACTTTTTTCTTTTTTATTTCAATTAAAAAGTCTTCAAAAGATAAATCATAATATTTATCAAGTTTTTTGGAGAATTTATCTATTTTATAGGTTCTTTTTAACCAACCTTTGAAAGACTCAATTTCATTTATTAAATCATTATTGATTTTAAGTATATAATCAGCCTTTTCAATAAATGGTTTTTGTTCTTTTAATATGGCTGGATAAATGGGCAGCTCTTCTATAAATTTTTTATTCAGGTCGTAATAATTTCCTTGTAAGGGAGTTCCTAAAAACTTAAAAATAAAGTTTAATAGATTTGAAGAAAGTAAACAACTTAAAAATTTAAGATTTTCATTTTCAGAGGTTATTATAAAGCATTTTTGATTAGTATAAAAACCATCTTTATCAAAAACAGCGAATAAAGAAGATGCTAAATTTGGATAAATTAACTTTTCTCCTTTAAATCTGGATAAATATTTATCAGACGGATTATTATCTAATTCAAGCCAATGATGTTGTCCATTTTTAACTTGACCTCTAGCTTTCAATTTTTTTTCATATTTTTTTAAATATAAATAAATAGGGTGATTTATTTCTTCTAATCTTCCACCTTCACCATATTTAATTAGAATTATGTATAAATCTTCAAAATTAATTTTCCATTTTTTAATATCTTTCCCACGAACTATTGGTTTAATAAATTGTTTATTATCTGGATTAGACAAAAGTTTATTTTTAATCTCTTCATTTATTATAAAAGCTTCATTGAATCCAGTTTTAATTCCATAATAAATATTTAAATTAGAAACTTCTTTTACTTTTAATCCAACTTGATTAATTTTATCTCTTAAATCAAGAACTTCTGGTTTTTCAAAACTCCAAGAACTATTAGTTAATCTGGATTGTTCAATTTGGAAAGTATCATCGACTAAAATAGTATTCTCTTTAAAAAGATCCCCTTTATTAAAAATAAAAACACTGGGATAAGTAGTTGCATCTTCAAAGATTTCGTCATAAGTATGGTCAATATATCTCTCAAAATTGGTGTTTTCTAAAATGAATTCTCTTAATTTTTTACCATATTCAGATTTGATAAATTTATTTGAAGATATAAACCCTAATTTGCCCATTTTATTTAATATATTAATCCCTTTTTCAAAAAAATAAACAAATAGGTCTGCTCTAGGTGCAAAAGTGGCATAATTTGTCTTTAAAAAGGGTTTAATCTCTTTAAATTTTTCCATTCTAACATAAGGAGGATTTCCAATGACAATGTTAAAACCACCTTCATTGAAAATCTCTTTAAATTCTTCTTCCCAATCAAAATATTTTGGACTATATTCTGGATCATCTATTAATGAATTTCCACATTTGATATTTTTGTCTAGATTAGGGAGTTTTAATCCTTTTTTACAGACTTTTAAGAATAATGATAGTTTTGTTATTTCTATTGATTCTTCGTTTAGATCTACACCAAATATATTATCTAATAATATTTCTCTTCTTTTTTCAATATCATCAAAAACAATAGCCCCTAAATCAAAGTGAGTAACTGATTCCGTTCTTCTTCTACTTCCTTTTCCTACTCTCATTGAAGTAGATGTTGTATATGCTTGCTTAAAATCGTATATTGATTTATGTATATCTAAAAGGATATCTGTAGCTTTATTTAGGAATGCCCCAGACCCACAGGCAGGATCTACGATTTTAATTGCTTTTAATTTTGAATCTAGATTTTCGATATCAGTTGCCCAGGAATATTCTTTAATTAAAGCCTCAACAGTATCAATTTTTCCAGACTTGCTCAAATAAGGAATAATAGTGTTTCGACAAATATAGTCTGTAATGTATTCTGGAGTGTAGAATATACCATCTTTTTTCCTTCTTCCTTTTGTATTAGCTTTGAGTTCTTCTATATCTCCTATTGAGTTCTCAAATATGTGTCCAAGTATATTTACGTCTACTTCTGAAGAGAAATTAAAAGTTGAAATAGTCATTAAATTTTTATAAATAGGATTTATTTTTCCACTATAAGGGCTTAATTTCTCTTCTACAGCTAAAGAATATTCTTCAAACTTCCATTTTTGATAAGCATCTTTGAATATGCTATGGTCTTCAATAGTATCTCTAATCTTTAAGTATTCTATATCTTCTGAGAACAAACCACCATTATAAGCATATATTTTTTTAAAGTCGTTACCTTCATTTATGTCAATGAAAAGGCTGTTTAGTCTATGCCAGATTTCATTTCGGCCTAAATTATTGTTTTTTACAGGATTTTCTATGGATTCTACTGATATTTCACCAGGTAGTAATCCTAAATCTTCTGCAAAACAAATGAAAATATATCTGTTAAGAATTAATTGAGCATAATGAACTGATTGTTCTCTAGTAAATTCTGAATGTACTTGTTCCAGTTCAGCTATTATCATTAATCTAGTTTCATTATAAAGCTTGTAAAACTCGCTTTCAAGATTTCTTTCTACAAAAATAGTCTTTGAAACTAACTTTTCTATTAAATTATTATCTATTATAGAGAACTTAGAAAAAACTAGCATGAATTCTATGAATGTTTCAGGGTCTTTTAGTTCTTCAGCTTTAAAAGAAATAAATTTATGTTGTTTCTGGTGCCAGTTGTAAAGCCTAAATTCATTATAATTGGATACACATATCCAATCTATATCTCCAGAACGTTTTGCATAATCAAAAGCTTGGTCTACAGGTGTTCTTTTATCAGCTTTCCTATTTTGAGGTTTATCTAGATCAGCATCAGAGCCTTTAAGTTCTATGACCATGAATTTTTGGCCTTGTTTTTTCAGGGCAAATTCACTTAGTCCTCTTCCATAGTCTTCTTTTACATTTTCTTCTATGTTTTTTTCATAGTCGTAGCCTAGTATGTTTTCTAGGATTATTCTTGAGAAACTTCCGTAGTTAGCGACTTCTTCTTTTAGTTCCCCTTTTTCAAGTTTATTAATCCATTTAAAAACAGCTTCTTTCCTGGAATGAGTTAAAGTAAGCTCTTTTTTGTATTTTTTAATGTATTTATTCATTAAAGGTTGGTTGAAAAGGGTATTAGTCGCCATGATAATCTGATGTAATATTTATTATTATAATATTTTAATTCTGCTATAATATTGATTTTTTCTAGTCGTTTTATATATTTTTTTGACATTGATTCAAAACGTAACAATTACAGTATTATATGTTTTGTTGAGGTGCATTATTATGAAGCTAAACTATACAACATATAACTATCACTCAGAATAAACATGGGCCTAATTAAAATAATAGTTAACCAAATAACTATTATAATTATTAGTCATTATTTTATTTAAATGGTAGGAAGTTAATCCCAAGTAGTCAATTAAGTCAGAGATACAGCTAAAGTCATGAAAAATAGTCAAGTATCATCATAAATCTAAGATACTGCTCACTAAATAGCAAATTTATTTTTTTTATCAACATTTTTTAGACATTAAATTCATTTCTATTTTTTCATGATCCAAAATGATATTTTATGGTACTTTTTGGCCTAGTGAGTGTTTTTTATATTCAGTTTATAACTAATTATTAAGTATACATAATACATTAATATTATCTTACAAATAAAATTTGATAATATAAGTATATTCTATTGATTAATAGGTTGTGGTTATCTGTACTGTGCAAATTGTGGAAAAGAAAATGAAAGTTCGGATAAGTTCTGTAGGTTTTGTGGGAAATCTCTTAAAGAGGTTGATATAATCCCTCAAGAAAGAAGCATAAAGAATAAAAATCACAAATCGAGTAATTTATTTAAAAGAATGAATAATAACATCAGAAAAACTAAAGAAAATTTAGCCCAAAAGAAAGAAGACAAGTTAAAACCAGGTTATCTTCTTATGGAAAAAACTACAGTTGAAATACATGATTTACTAAAAAAATATGAAAAAAACTTAATTAATCAAAAAAGTTTTAATATGGAATTATTAGATGATACTTCTAATCCATATTTGGATAGGCCAATTATTAGAAAAGGTTTTTACGGGACAATGACCTTTTTTGATAAGTATATTGAGTTATTACCTATAAATGAGGGTCCTACTATTCATATTGATTATAAAGAAGTTCGTAAAATAACAAATTGGAATCTTTCTGACTTATTTGGCCCTGAAGAATTTACGGATCCTGAAGAATATAAGTTAGCTGTGAATTCAGAAAATTTTTGGAATACATTACCTGATGGAGTTCATTTCATTATGTTTCTGCATAATGGCTTGAAATATGAAATTAGTGTCCCAATCGAGGTAAATGGTTTAAACTATCCTTACTGGTTTAAAGAAAAGCATAACCAGAAGTTAATTAATTTAATTAAACTTCATAATAAAAGATCGACACAAAATTTTAAAGATGAATTTAATATTTTTTGTGTTAATTTTATGAATTGTGGAACTAAAATGAAGTTTGCTCTAAAAAATCGTCTTGAAGAATTATTTGATATTGAGTTTGTTTCATGATATTAATCTGGAATATACTTAATTTATTTTTTTAAAATTTTTTATTCATGATTTTCAAGATATTCTGCTTATGTTGTAACTGATAGGAATTTCTCCTTTACGATATGCGTATTCCTTTAAATCTCCTAGTGATTTAATAGTATCTTTATAGGTATTTGTTCCATCTGTTTCTTTTAATTAACTTAAATCGTTTTTGCATCAAACTTAGGTCATCAGTATACACTAAACAAATCAAATACGTATGCTTTTGTATATTAAATATTTATTTATTCCATGTTTCAATTAATACTGATTTAACTTCGATATATGAGTATATGACGAACTTAAAAAAAATGAAATCATTTTTAGACCACCGACCACCTAAAAAATCCCAAGTATAGGCCACCTATAAAGTAACCAGGCTAAGACAATTTTTACTATATATCACTTTTTTACTTAATGTCGGGGCTTTATCTCAAAAATATTCAAATAGTGCAATTAAACAAAAGTATAAAAAACTACTAAAAAACTGAACACCACTAAAATATACAAAATTTCTACTATGTGGGTAAAACTTTTAAAAAAAAACATAGCTGTATTCTGAGAGGTATAAAATTAACCCTAATTGGAACCTTCAGCATACTCTATAGACTAAACGGAGAAAAAAGTATCGAAAGATTTTAGAAAAGAAGGAATATCTTTCGACGAAGTTTGAAAAAGGAGAACGGAGAATAAGTATTTTTAATAGAGCTACCAGAATACTTTAAATTAAAGAATAGATTAGAAAAGTTCTTTAAACTATAATAGGATTACTGTAATTACTCTAAAAAGGTAGTATTTGAAATAAAATTAGTATTAATGTAACACTTATTATCTAAAAAAGTATGAAAAATAGTGAAATTTAAGCCAAAAATCAACTTCAAATAAAAAATGTAAAATAAAAGTTAAAAATTGAACAAACTAACAAAAATATAACAAAAAAGTTAAAAAAACTGAACACCAACATGATAAATAATTAAAAAAATATAAAATAAAAAATTGCTTATTTATTATAAGCAGTGTTTTTAATTGTAGTATTAAATATTGGTTCTGGAGCAGGAATAATAACTGTACTATTCTCATCAAATAATGGTTTATTATATAGATATACTGTGAAACTATCATATATCCCTAAATCATTTGGGTTAGTTATAGTTATTATCATTCCATTAGTTAATTTGCTTCCTTCTGGGAAAGTGAACCATAATTCATCAGCAGGAGTTCCATTAAGATTACCTACAATTTTAAAGTAATTTTCTTGACCTTCAGGTATATTAGAACCTTTCAATTTAATTTGAACTTCCATAATTTCACTATCAGGGCCAGTAGAATAATTAAGAACTTGTCCACTTATTTTACTAGGATTTTTTGAAGTAGAATTATCTGTTATTCCATTAATATTTACAGTTCCTGTTGCTATTAAACCAATTATAATTACTATTATAACAATTATTCCTGCAATTATTAATAAATTCGTCGAATTAGTGCTTTTATCTTCTTTGTCGTCCATAATATCGCCTCACAAAAATAGTAATATCTGCATACATAATTAATTAGTTTTTGGTAACAAAATCCCATTATATAAATCATGAAAAGATAATTCTTTTTTTTATTTGGTTCTGGAAAAAGAAATAAAGGCCCTAAACGATTAAAAAATGAAAATAAAATAGGATTATTAAATAATTTATTATCTTAAAAGAATTCACAGATCCTATGAAGTCTACTATAAAAATTTCATCAGAAAATAAGAATATTATAATAAATAATTATATGATGATAATAATAACTCTCTAAAACTTAGAAAAAAACAAATTATTGGCTTATTAACATTAATTAAATAAAATTTATAAAGATATAGTTAATTTATAATTTAAAAAGCTCTGAAACACGATTATTATTTTAATCCTCAGTTTTAATTTCCAGGCTTTCTTCAGAATATCCAAATACTGATATTAAATCTCTACAAATTTTTACAATATGGTTTGCACTAAGATTGGTTTCCATGAATATATCTGAATTATCTATTCTTTTTGGAATACGTAATTCATTTTTGTTTTTTGTAAAATATGGTCTTTTTGTACCTTTCAATGATAAAACTTGATTAAAATTTCTTTCATGGAACTTGAGCATATGCTCAGATAATTGATTTAATATTGAAATGTAAGTATTAGCATCGTATTTTTGTCCATTAAATGTATAATAAACTATATTTTTACCAGAAAAATTTTTTTTACCATTATTTGGTTTGTTTGGGGTTATTTTAGTTTTAGTTTTAGTTTTTGATTTATAATTTTTTGATTTATGTATTTCATCATATGGAATAGTTTTTAATGAAGAGAGATATTTATCCACTGTCATGTGATCTGGTTTATATCCACATATTTTTTCAGTAGTTTCAGCCAATAAATCTATTAAACTTTCATCTTTTTCACTAATTAATTTATTCCAAGCTTCTGGAAGCTTTTTATTAATCAAATATTTTGTTTGTTTGCTTTTATGTATTTTTTCAGCATATTCAACTGATTTTCCAGAAATAACATTTTTTTTCTGTAAAAATCTTTGGAAATTATTAATTATCTGTTCAGATTCTTGGTCTTGAATTTCAATAGTATAAAATTTTCTTTGCTCCCAACTACCCTCATTTAATGGTAAATAAAACCACCAAGTCATACCATTAGTTAAAATAGCTAATTTGACTCCTTGTTTAAATGAATAATCTAAAAGTTGGTTTTGATGTTTTTCTAGATCTTCTCCAACTTTTTTAACTTCAATAAATACATTAAGTTTATTAAAGTTTACATCTCTTAAAGCATAATCCACTTTTTTATTCTCTACACCAAACTCAGGATAAACTTCGTCAATATTGTATATGTTCCAATCTAAATGAGAAAGAATTCTTAGTATAATAGCCTGCTTGGTGGCTGATTCGTCAAAAGAATGTATTCTTCTATCCTTTTTTAATTCTTTGATAAAATTAATAAGCCCAATCATAAAATCCCTAAAAATAATATAATTTTAACGATTATAAATATTTACTTATTACTGTATGAGAAATATTAATTTCATAAATTAAACATTTTAGTTAAAAAATTATAAAAATTAATGACTCAAATTTCTAGTTTTAGTATTCTAAAATTAAATATAGTGCATATAAATCGTTTTAGTTAACATCTAAATAATTTTCTCCCATATTTTTATTAAAGTTGTTACTTCGTAGCTGATTTTCATTTTATCAGCTCATTAGCAGCATATACTATTCTTCTTGAATTATTTTTTTTCTATTAATTATTTATTAATATGAATCTTTTTTATTCATTTAAAGCAAACTTTTTAATAATAGAATATTATACTATTAAGTCCGAAAGTAAATTGATTATTAAAAATAGTGGTATAATTTATAAAAAAATAGGGTATTATATTTATTTATAAAATTATGAATTTGATTGAATAAGTCCACTAGAATGTATAAAAAACCAACTTAATAAGAATAGGCAAAGAAAATCACTCACTGAATTAGTGATATTTAGAATTTTTATATTTTAAAAAAACATTAATAAAAATCAATATTTTCAAATTTATCCTGTGTTAAATGCTTAGTTGATTAAAGAAAGGTGTGCAATATGTATGTAGTTATAATGGGGGGAGGTAGAGTGGGATTAACTCTAGCAAGCCTTTTAATTTCTGATGGTCACGATGTCACCCTCATTGAAAATGATGAATCATTGTGTGGTAATGCTGCGGTAGAATTAGATGCTCTGGTGATTTGTGGTAATGGAACCGACATCAAAACACTGGAAGAATCGAATATTAACAATGCTAATGTTTTTGTGGCAGCAACCGGTAATGACGAAGCTAATTTGCTTTCATGCATTTTGGTAAGAGAATACAATATCCCCAAGATTATTGCACGAGTAAGTAACCCTGATCACGAAGAAGCCTTCCGTAAAGTAGGTATTGATCATGTTATAAGCCCGGAGCGAACTGCAGCAGGTTATCTTGAAAAACTCATAACCCGACCCAAAGTAGCAGATTTGATTGTTTTAGGTAGTGGTGATGCTGAAATACTGGATATGACCATTAAAAATAAGAAAATAATCGGGAAACGAGTAGGGGACATTTCTCCCACAGACAATTACATTATTGTTTCTATCTACAATAACGGCCATATTGAAATTCCCCGTGCAGATATGGTTTTAAATGAAGGCAGTAAAGTATCTGTTTTGGTTAAAATAGAGGCTGTGAAAGAAGTTACTAAGATTTTTACTAAATAAAATTCATTAATTATAATTAAAATATTTTTTAATACTTTTTTTAAATCTTATTCAAATTAACGGCTATTTAAAGTTATTTTTGTATAATAAGTCTTATTTTTAATTTTTTATATTTTGAATATGATAATTAATGCTTTTTTAGATATTTATTCCTAAAATATCAATTAAAAATTAAATTATTCATATTGATCCATTATAAAAGTTGAAAAATCATTCTAAAAGCTTATTTTTAAACAATATTCATTTGAATTAATTATTTAATAAAATTTAAATAATAAAAAATGCATTATTGGTATTGGGTGTAAAAAATGAGTTTGCTAGTAACCATCATTATTCTAATAATTATAATAGTCCTAATAGTTTGGATTGTATCTATGTACAACAGCCTGATTAATCTACGTAACCGGGTGAAAAATGCATGGTCCCAAATAGACGTTCAACTTAAAAGAAGAACTGATTTAATACCAAATTTAGTGGAAACCGTCAAAGGATATGCTAAACACGAAAAAGGAGTATTTGAAGAGGTAACTAAGGCCCGTTCAAATGTTATAAATGCTCAAAACGTGCAGGAAAATCAAGAGGCCAATAATCAGTTAACTGGAGCTTTAAAAACTCTCTTTGCCGTAGCTGAAAATTATCCTGATTTAAAAGCCAGTAAAAATTTCCAGGAATTACAGGCCCAGTTATCTGAAACCGAAGATAAGATTGCTTATTCCAGACAATTCTACAATGATACGGTAATGATGTACAATAACAAAATTCAGATGTTCCCTAGTAGCATTATTGCCAATCAATTCAATTTTAGCGAAGCTGAATTCTTTGAAACCGAAGAATCCACTAGATCAGTACCTAAAGTTGAATTTTAGATGGGTTAATTTTGGGTGATTTAATGGATAAAAAACATTTTATTTCATTTATTTTTATTTTTCTGATTACAATTTCATTATGTTGTTCAGCTAGTTTTGCAGATAACAGCTATTCCGTTCCATTAATGAATATAGATCTTTTTGTACTGGATGATGGAAGCATTCATGTTAAAGAGACTGTTCATTACTCTTTTCAAGGAACTTTTCACGGAGTATATCGAGACATTCCTTTAAATGGCCAGCAGGTCGAAAATCTGAAAGTTACCAGTAGTGGAGCATATTCCACATATACTGTAACTAATCAAAGCAATAACGTGCATATAAAAGTTAACCTTTATTCTGATGCTGCGAAAACAATTCCCATTACTGACAAAAGCGTTGATGTGACTTATGAGTACGATTTTACACAGGTTATAAAATTCTACAATGATATTACCGAATTGCAGTACAAATTGGTTGGTTCTGGATGGAGTGTTGATATTGAAAAAATGGTGGTCAATATACACCTTAATTCAAGTAGCGGAGTTAAATATTGGTTAAATCCACCATATTATGCTGAAAATTCAGCTTGGAAAGGCAACGAATTGCAAGTAACCAGTGCCAACATCCCCTCAGGCAATTATTTTGAATTAAGGATGCTCATTCCTAAAAATCAGTTCCTGGCTAATCCCACCAATGGAATTATAATAAAACAAAATGCAGCAGCCAGTATAGAAAAAATGCAGACTGATTACCAGAATCAATTGAACTTTAAACACTTGCTTTACTCATTTTTATCAGTTATATTGATTTTAGCCTGTTTTATTCCCTGCATCATATACTGGAAATATGGTCGTGAACCTAAAATTAATTATCAAGCCGAATACGAAAGAGATATACCATCTAATGACCCTCCAGCTATTGTAAATGCTATTTGTGGGCCTGGTTTTTCAAAAAAGGTTGGAGAGGCAGATATGGATGGATTTAAAGCCACTATAATGGATTTAATTGATAGAAAATATTTTTCCATAAGCAGCAAAGATTCTGAAAAAGAAGGTTATGGATTAGACGTATCCAAATCCATATTCTTTAATTTAAACCAATCTAAAGATCCTGAGATACTCGATGATTTTGAATCATATGTTTACAACTTTTTAAAGAGCTTTGAAGAAAATGGAACCATATCTCTGGATGAAATTTCTAATAGTTTATCCAACCCAGAAGAAGCCCGAATTTTTAAAGGAGCTTATTTAAATTGGAAAGGAGCCATTAAGACCCAATTTTTAAATGATGAAAAGCTTCAAGAAGTGTTTTTAAAGAAAGGAGATAACTTAATAAAAATTTTTGGAACTGGTGGAATAATTGTAGCTGCCATAGTCTTTTTTGTAAGCCTTTTTGACTTGCCGGTTGCGGGAAGTGCCATGCTATGTGCCATAGCCTTAGGATTTGTATCCATAATCTCTTTAATTCTACCTCAAAAGATTGGAGGGCAGTGGACAACCTATGGGGAAGAATATGATGCCAAATGGCAGAACTTTAAGAAATATATAAATGATTTCAGTTTAATTAAGGAATATCCTCCAGAATCAGTTAAAATATGGAACAAATACCTAGTATATGCTACCGCATTAGGCTCTGCCGAAGCAGTTCGTAAAGCCATGGAATTATCACTACCTACAGACCAATTAGAAAGTAGTGAAATGTTCATGTTCCATTATTATGGTGGTTACTATCTATTAACCTCTTCATTGGACATGGGGATGGGTCCTAGCTCAGCCAATGGTGATGTTGGTGATATTATGGGAACTATTGGAGACATAGGTGGAGGATTTGGTGGTGGAGGTGGAGGAGCCTTTTAAATTACCATCATCCATTTATTCCTTGGAAATCAAGATCTCCAACTTTTTAATTTCTAATTTTTTTCGAGTATCTAATTAAATAAAATAAATTTATGAAATTAAAAAATAAGACTTCAAAAAAATTTAAACAAATACTTAAACTAAAATCCAATATAATAAATTATTAATTATAATTCTGGAGTCAACCATGGATCTTTTCACACATTTTCTAATTCCTTTCATTATTCTATTCTTTATAGGATCTAAATGGCCTATAGAAGGAGGTTTGGGTGGTACATCAGTAGATTTTGATTTTATTTTAATTTTTATAGGATTTCTGCTCCCCGAATTCTTCATTTTGACTCATAGAGGAATTACCCATTCATTTATTTTTGGATTTATAACAGCGGCGATATTTCTCTACATAGTAACCAGGCAACCAGTTCAGGAATTTGTCAGAAAACTAATTAAAAGAGACATTAATCTAATATTCAATTGGAAAACCGTTTTATTAGCTTATTTTGGAGTATTAACCCATCTTTTTTTGGATTTCTTGACTACTGGAGGTATTCCCCTCCTTTATCCATTCTCCATGGAACGTTTCAGTGCCCATCTCTATTATTACACCGATGCCATAACCACCATAGCTGCTCTGGCAGTTTTGATTGTGTTATACCTTAAAATTAATTGGAAGTACAAAAAAATAGCCATGACCCTATTTGTAATTATGCTGGTTTCCTTTGGAGGCATAAGATGCTATGAAAAAATAAATGTTACTAATGCTCTGGAAGAAAATTTAGAAGGAAATTTCACTCAAACAGCCACGTATCCCACTTCAAACATGTTTGTATGGCAAGGGGTTCTTATCAATCCTAAAAACCAAAAATATCAGCTTTACGCTTATAATGGACTTACTGGAGAAAAAACATTCCAGGGAAATTATAGTGGCCTTGTAATTGAAAATGAAACTTATTCCTTAAGTATTAACGCTATTAAAAAGGCCAATTCTACTGTGGCAGCACAACGATTCATTTGGTATTCGTATTATACTTCTATAGATGCTAAATTTGAGAATAATCAGTGGAAAATAACTTATTTCGACTTTTTGGGTGGTCATTATACTCCAAGCAACTTAACCATTTATGTTAATGGCTAATTGATTATTTGATGAAAATTTTGAGGTTAAAATAGTTATATAATTATTATAATTAGTTATTAAAATTTATTTTATTTAAAAAAATTATAAAATTAAAAAATAAGATTTAAAATTTAAATTAATTAAAATTAAAGAACAATTTTTTTATTATATTAATTTTAAAGAAATTAGAATCGTTTTATTAAAAGCGTTTAGCCATTTTATATGACATATCTATGTGTTGTTGGGCATTATCTGTCCAAGGGCCGTGGCCCGGAAGTAAATATTCCACACTTAGCTTTTGAAGTTTTTCCAGAGAATTTATCATATCCTCATAGCTTCCACCAATATCCATTCTCCCAATTCCACCATTGGCAAAAATTGTGTCTCCAGATATTAAAATCTCACCATCAAATAGGCATATTCCTCCTCGAGTATGGCCCGGGGTATGAATTACTTCAAAATCGGCCACTTTATCTCCTTCTTGGAGTTTTTTGGCTATTTTTGCAGGTTCGGTTGATTTTCCAAACATGTAAGCCGCTGTAACCATACTATCTCCAGATTCCAGTGCTTCTGCATCTTCTTCATGGATCATAATATCCCCTGAGAAGAGAGAATTTCCACCTACATGGTCAAAGTGACAATGTGTATTTATAATGGTTGAAATATCTGCGGGGTTAATTCCTGCCTTTAAAATCTCAGAAAAAACATATTTCTTGTTTTCACCAGTTCCAGTATCAATAATAATGTCTCCCGCGACATAAATATTTGAATCGTATCCCTTACCTTCAATAAAAGCCACATCATTTATTTTTTCCATATTTCCACCAGTAATAAACTTAAAAATTTCTAGAAAATCTAAAGAAATCTAAAATTGAGTTAACAAAGCAAATACCTTGTGAATATTGATATTAATTAATTTAGATATTATAATTATAAGGATATAAATCTATTTAAAAAGAGCATAAAATGGGGTCACCGGGATTTGAACCCAGATCCTAGGATTTCTCATGTCTCAGTACTCCAATTGATCATCATTGGGTACTTGAATACCTTCAGAGCGCGCTTTTCTTCAAAGACAACTGGAGTCCCAGATGATAGCCTGATTACACTATGACCCCTAATAATAG
>JAHFBZ010000121.1 GCA_023249725.1 Methanobacteriaceae archaeon | reverse complement strand
TTTACCAACAACCCATCCTCCTTTTCCTATTACTGCAGATTTATCTGGACGATCAGGAGTTATAATTAAAAGATTATTATTTTTTGAATCAAAAATAACTTCTTTAATATTAAGTTCAGACTCTTCGTGGCCAATTTCAGTCCTTATTTCTTCAATGATAGAAATTAATTGATTTTTCGTTAATTGCAAAAATTACACCTGGATTATATTTATAATTATAAACTTTTAATTTTATATCACAATAGTTATTTTTATTTTAATATTACATTATCTATTCCTTAATTTCTTTAAAAATATATAATTAAAACAATTTAAATTATAATTTATTTAAAAACACATAACAAGTTCTAAATTTTTTATTATAAAATTATTATAAAATAAGATACAATTAACAAAACATAAATAATGATGAAAAATATAATATATAATTACGCTCTTTATAGGGGGATAATTATTGCCTAATTTTAAAAGTTTAATATTTGGATCTGAACAGGAAGCCTGGGAAGGTAAGAGGGAATCTGAAAATGTTATAATTGGTTATGATTATAAACGATTTAGTAAACCCCCAATCATTGGAAACAATCCACTTATTAGATCCAACAGCATTATTTACAATGACGTCACCATAGGTGACAACTTGATGACTGGACACAACGTTTTAATAAGGGAAAAAACAACCTTAGGCAATGATGTTTTGATAGGTACCAATACTGTTATAGAGGGACATTCAAAAATAGGTAGTAATGTAAGTATTCAATCCAATGTATATATCCCAAAAAAGAGTTTCATTGAAGATAATGTATTTATAGGACCATGTGCATGTTTTACTAATGATAGATACCCCGTAAGGGTCGATTATCAACTAAAAGGGCCAATCATAAGAAAAGGTGCATCCATTGGAGCAAATTCCACTTTTTTATCCAACATTGAAATTGGAGAAGGATCAATTGTTGCTGCGGGAGCAGTTGTAACACGCCCAGTCCCTCCATGGTATTTAGCTATAGGGGCCCCAGCTAAAATTAAGCCATTACCACCAAAATTAAAAGTATCCAACAATATTTAAATAATTAATTCTTTTTTTTCTTTTAAAAAATAATCAAGTTATATACATAAAAATCAAGACTTTTTCTTAAGAATTTACTAAAGGCATATCTTAACCACTGCATGGTGATTTATTCCTATGATTAAAAACATTTATTAGTATCCATACGATAAAACAGATGATTTAATCATATAATTGTATATATCTTCAATACATACCTAATACCATGAGCCAGCATAAAGTAAATTCATACGATGATAATTCTATTTTCATAAATACTAAAATATATAAAAAAATAAAAAAATTATTTAAGAAATTAAAAAAATCTAGGGGAAGTATAGTACATATTGTGGGGGCTCCAGGAACCGGTAAATCATCAAATATTTATCAGGCTTTAAGAGAACTGGATTTAAATATATATGAAGTAAATAGCTGTATTTCCAGTTCACATGCCCATTCACAGGAAGTTTTTTTCACTTTAATAAATGACCTTGAATATTCTTTAAATGTAAAAGATAAAATAGAGGCCTATAACAAACTAAGCAAATTTGATGCAGTTCTTTTTGCTGATCAATTTCATGATAAACATCTAATAGATAAAAAATTAGTGGGATTCAGTGCATGGACCCGTAAAGCTGGATTCAAATCTTTCAGGTTCTATTTAATCTGCATAAAAGAATATTTAAAATTTCATAAGCAATTCGGAAAAATGAATATAATTTTCCAAACCGCTTGGAGAATTCGAATCAGAGGTAAAAAATATGATTTATTCACTGATTTTGGCATTTTATCCAGAATTATTTTAATTATTTTAGGAAAACTCTTTTGTGTGATAGAAATTTCTTATTCCCGTTCCGAAACAGTTAATATTGTTAAAAGCCATTTAAAAAATATTGATGATGAAAAACTGGAAGAATGTATACATAAACATGGTCATAAACCCAGATTCATATTAAATGATATTAAAAAATAATAATAATAATAATTAAATTACTAATAAATTCTAAATTCCAATTTTATCTTATCCAAATATAGGTAAAAATATGATAATCACTCTTTTAAAGTCCACCAGATTAACCTGGGCGGCCAAAAATGTTCATATGTATCTTCTGGCTTTGACTTACGCATATTTTTCTCAGACAATTATTACAAACCCCTTAGAAATTTTAGAGGGATTAATACTTGTTTCTGTTTTATGGGGTGCACTTTACTCTCTTAATGATTTAACAGACCTTGAAGTTGATAAAAAAGATAAAAGTAAGATCAATAGAGCGTTTATTAAAGATTCAATAGATCCGAAAATAGTTCTGTTATTTGTAGGAATTTTAGGCATATCCGTATTTTGTATTTCCATATTAACTTTAACCCCATTATTCACCATAATAATTCTCATGATGGTAATAAACCAACTATTATACACATTACCACCCATCAGGCTTAAAGAAACTGCCCTGGCCCCATTTGCCAGTACAGCCACCAATAATGTTCTTAGAGTTGCTTCATGTACTGTAATTTTAGGTAATATTCTTTTAGTACCATTAAGTGTTTATCTTTTAATGTTTGTAGCTGGAATGGGTACTTATTTAATGTATAAAGAAAAAACAAAATTGATGCATGGATTGGCAGTTATATTTTGTCTTTTAATGGCCTACATATTATTAGTAGGAGATATGAATGTCATCCAAGTAATGATTATAATTGTCCCATCATTTTTAGCTACCATACCCCTTTATCTATCTAATTTCTTTGAAAAAGAAAAAATGATTAATTTAGCAGACTTTTTATATCATAAAGTTGTCTTAATTTTCTATCTGGTTTGTATATTAGTTCTATTATTCTAAATTAGGTAAAAATAAGATTTAAAATACTAAATAAATAGAAATAAAAAAATTTTATTTATAAATAAAAAAAATTAAAATAAATAATATGAATTTAGGTAGGAATTTATATTAGAATACTTTACCTAATTTCAATAATGCCTTTGGAGATACCTTAATTAATTTTTTAACCAATTCAGCAGTACTAATTTTTTCAAAATCGCTGTCTTTAAAGGTATCAGCTATGGAGTTAAGCTCATCATCATTTAAAGTCATCATATAATCTTTGACTTTGAGATATTTATTTATAGAGTCTCCAATTTCAGCCCGACAAGTTGTTTCATATTCTTTAAGTTTATTTTCAGATAAATCTCCTTCATTAATGGCCTCAGCAGCGACTTTACCCGCAATCATTCCACCAGTCATTCCACTGATAATTCCACCACCAGTTAAAGGATTTACCTGTCCTGCTGCATCTCCAACAACCATTAAGTTATCAGTGACCAATTTTTTAGGCATTCCACCTACAGGATCTCCACCAATGTTTAATTCAACAGGTTGAGCATTTTGAGTGGCGGGACAATTTTTAACAAAGTCCAAAAGATGATCATAAGCAGTTTTATCAGTATTAGTTGTTAAAACACCCAGACCGACATTAGCTATATCGTCACCTTTAGGGAAAATCCAGGCATATCCTCCCGGGGCCACACTACCAAAGTAAAACTCAATACAGTTATTATTTTCCATTTCCACTCCAGCCATTTCAAACTGAGCAGCAGATTCCATATCTTTAGGTTTTACCGCGGTTTTAAGGCCAGCCCAACGAGCAACACGAGATTCAGGTCCATCAGCAGCAATTACTATCTTTGCTTGAATCTGGAATTTTTCACCCATGCATTCTGCATCTACTAAAAATCCTTCATCAACTCTTTCCATGGAGGTGGCCAGAGTTTTAATCTTAATTTCAGCACCAGCACGACCAGCATCCATGGCCATGTATTTATCAAAAACTTTTCTCTCTAAAATGCAACCTGCTTCCGGCAAGTCCACTTTATCAGAAGTCAACCATACATTAGTTCCATCAGGAGCTATTAAACGAACACCATCTAATTGTCTAGTTATCCATCTAGGATTATGTTCAATTCCTAATGATTCTAATCCACCATTGGATACTCCTTCAGCACATCTTTTTGGTGCTCCTATTTCTGATTTTTTATCCATTAATAAGACCTTTGCTCCGCCACTGGCTGCGTGTTTAGCAGCAGTAGATCCAGCAGGTCCGGCGCCTATAACTAATACATCAGTTTCAATAACCATCATAACACCTTAATTATTCCTTTTCCAGCGCCTTCACCGGGCAAACCTGGACACAAAGGCTACACTCTTTGCATTGGTCTTCATTAAATTTCAAAGTTAGTTCCCTAACTTCGATTAAGTTGCGGGGGCAAACTCCTGCACATTCCCCACAATACATACACCATTCCTTGACAATCATCTTATCTTACCTTTTAAAATTAATTATAAGTTTAATTATTATAGATTATTAGTCTTTGAGTATTTTAATATATTATCTTTACTATTAATTGCAAAATTATCATAGATATATTCATAGATATATACAGTTGCTATTAATATTTTTAAATTAATATAAAAAATTAATAAAATAATAATAATAATTTATTAAATTTAGCAAATTAATTAGAAATTTTATTCACCCAAAAACTAATTCATATAAAATTTCTATTTGTTCAATTTATATTAGATTTTTAGGTATTTATTCATTTCCATTAATATTTATGTTTTTATAGTGTAGTAATTACACAATAAGCATTTAATATCTAATTAAATAATGAAAAGTGTTATCCTAAGATTAAATAGTTTATTTAATTTTAAAAATAATTATATAATTATAATTATATAAAATATCAATAATAATTGTGCATTAAATGGAATAATAATTCGGTGAGTTCTATGGAAAAAAAAGAGACTAAT
>JAHFBZ010000051.1 GCA_023249725.1 Methanobacteriaceae archaeon | reverse complement strand
CTTTACCAGAAATACAGAATTATTCCAATTATGTGCGTGGAGAATACGATACATTATACCATCAAGTAGCATCAGATCCTGCCAAGGCACTAACTACTGTTCAGGACATGGAAACAAAAGTTAGTACCATCATCACTGGTTTAAAATACGTTGATGCTATATTAACCAGTTTATACAACGCTACAGGTGATGCTAATTTAAAACCAGTTATTGCTCAAATTGAAGATGATATAAACAAAGCAAATCAAGTTCTTGGCGTTTTAAAAAGTGTTGAATCCGATATAAAAGATGGTAAAAATCCTCAAGGGAAATTAACTAAATTAAAAACTTTAATTGATGAAATGGATGATGGGGTAAATTATCTGGTTAAAAATAAAGCCAGCATAAATAAGAAAATTAATGATGCAACAGCTAAATTAAGTTTAGTTAACTCAAAATGGCCTATAGTTAAACAATCTATTCCTATAGCTGCAGCAAAACTTAACTCCATAAATGAAGATGATTTAAACAAATTACTCGCATTTTCAGATACGAATCAAAGCGATGTGGCTAATTACTTTGACAGCCCAGTACAAATGGGGAAAAAACACATGTATCCTGTTGATACTTATGGATCTGCACTGGCTCCATTCTATATATCTATCTCATTATGGATAGGATGTCTTATAGCCGTGGCCATGATAAGCATGAGAGTTAGGTCGAGTAAAAAATATAATGCCGAAAGTGTTTATATAGGAAGAATGGGACTATTCTTGTTAATAGCTCTATTACAATCAATTTTAGTAATATTGGGTTCATTATTCTTGCATATACAAGTAACCTCAGCATTACTATTCGCCTTAACCACATTATTTATTGGTTTATGCTGCATGATAGTGGTGTATTCCTTAACATCCGCCTTTGGAAATGCAGGAAAAGCTATGGTAGTGGTGATACTGGTTTTACAGATTACATCGACCGGAGGTATTTTCCCGGTAGAGATTCTCCCACCATTCTTCCAGGCCATAAATCCCTATTTACCATTGACTTATTCCATTGGTGCACTACGAGAAGTAGTTGCCGGAGTTATATGGAGCGCTTACTGGTACAATATGATAGCACTGGCACTATTCCCAATTTTAACCTTTGTTCTGACCTTATTGATCAAAGAAAAAATGGATAAACGTGCCCAACTGTTAGAAGAGAAATTGAAGAAAAGTGGCTTATTCTAAAATTAATAATTAGAATATCCACATAAATCTTATTTTTTTTATTATTTTTTAAATTATGAACATTTAAAGAACTTTTTTCAAATCAAGCCCTATTTTATGCCAATTTTATTTTTTAAGGAAAATAATTGCTTTTTAAAATAATTATAGATAATTTTCAATGATTAAAAATAATATCTATTTAAAACATATCATATCCCGTGATTCAAGTGGAGATTGAAAGAAAAATAATAAACAACGGGGATTTAAATGTTCCATGCGCGATTTTAAAACCAGCAGAGTATGTAGGGGCTGTCTTGGTGGTTCATGGATATGGTGGTTTTAAAGAAGAAACTTTAGGGCTGGCCTGGCGCATAGCAGAACAAGGATTCATTACCGGAGCTATAGATCTTCGAGGCCATGGCGAGCATCCAATGGAACTGGATGAAAATTTATTATTAGATTTGGAAACTTCTATTTCTTATTTTAAACAATTCGGGAAAGTCACAGCGATAGGCCATTCATTAGGCGGCCGCCTTTCACTTATAAGTAGTGCTGATTATGCCATTGGAATTGCTCCCGCATTAAATAAAACCTACAGTTCCCAAACTCAAGAATTAATTGAAGAAATGAGGGATTATAGAGTGCGTAAATCAAATTCTAATATATTTGACATCTTAAATAACCTTCCCCAATATCAAATAAAAGATGATAAAGTTTTTATCCTGCATGGTTCACGTGATATTCCAGAAATTATCTCTGAATGCAATAAATTAAAATCTGAAGGAATAGATATTGTTCAAATCAATGAAGCATTACATGGTGACATATTTCTTTTTGAACCAACTTTTAAAGCAGTTAATGATAAAATAAAAGAATGGTATAAATAATTTTTATTATATTTTAAATTAATATTTTCTGGAAATATAAATTCTAAAAGAAATATGAATCCTGGAAAATTAATCTATGGAATTTACATAATTATGAAAAAATTTCTAAAAAAATATATCCATAAAATTCGACATTTCCATCAATATTTCACCAGAAATGAGTATCTTCGTTATATAATGGTTACTCACCTATACAGTCCAGTAAATCACCAATTTTAATATAACATTCAAATAAAAGTTAATACTATTTTATCATATATTAGAAACACATTAACAAAATTCAAAAACTTGCAAAAGAAACAACAAAAAATGCCAAGACAAACTCATATTCATAGAGATCATTGAAAACAATGAAGACAACAAAAGTGATTTTTAGGAATAATTTATTTTAGAAATTCAAAAAATAAAAAATATATTGGATTAAATCCGATTTTCATAGGGTTTTTTAACTAAAATCAATATTGAAAACATTAAATAAGTTAAAGCTAATAACAGGAACCCTAACCATAAATTTCCAACTATACTATTGATTATAGAAGTATTCAAAATAAAATAGTTTATATATCCCAAAATATTAAATGATAAAGTTGTTACAATACATATTAACAATATTTGAGGATTCTCTGAAAAATTGATTTTAGAATAAACTCCTTTATTATTTACCCATCCATCTAAAGAACTAAAAATAGCAAAGCTCATGACAAATACAACAATATTAAGTAAAATTAAGTAAATTAATCCAGTGAAACTGTTTTTTGCAAAATAACTAAAAAACAATGCTATTTGAGAAAAATTATAATTAGCAAATAATGTTATTATCTCTGTGACTATGATTATCCCTATTAATGCAAATAAAAATGTTCTATTTTTCATTAAATCACCTTTTAATAATTTAAATAAAATAGAAGTAATAATAATAAATATTAATACTCCTTATAGTGGATTTTGTGGTCTTTTCCTATATATGCCTTAACTCTTTTGTCCATAGGATGGTAAGCAATGTATTTATGATATTTTTTAGGCAGATATTTATTTCGTGCTGCGACAACAACATTTCCTATAGCAATCAAAGTTAAAGCAATTTGATAATATTTGCCTTTAATTTGTTGCATTACTTCATTAGATAAATTATTTTCGTCATCATTACTTAAACTAACATTCGTTATAGTTTCTGAACTAACTTCGGAATTGTTTGCGTTCAATACAGTTTCTGAAGATATTGATGTATCATTGTTAGTTTGATTGTAAAGATTTTCAGAAACAGTAGTAGTTATTGAATCATTAGTTTTAATTATTATGGTGTTTCCAGTGAATGCTTCATTGAAATCAGAAATATTAATATTAATATTTCCTAATGAAGGGTCTGCAAGTGAAACGCTTTCGTTTGTAATTTGTTTAATAACACTGTAATGAGGAGATCCATCAACCATGATAAATACAATATAATTTTTTTGCAGTTGATTTAATGTTAATTTTTTTCCAATAGCAATCAAACCTTTTGCTTTTGCAGCCTGTATAATTCCAAACATAGTTGTTCCATTTTCATCAGTTCCAGAAAGTCCTATTAATTCTTCCTCTGTTACATTTATTCCCATATTTCTAAGAGCAGTTGCTAAAGCAGCGGGTCCACAACTATAAGTTGTAGATTGCATTACTATACCTTCAGTATCCATCGATTCAATAGAATCATTATTAACAATAGCATTTTCAATATCTTGCTCTGAAACATTTGATAAAGAAGAATCATTTGAGAAATTAGAATCATTATTTAATGTAGTTTCATTTTCTACGGTAGTATCTATTCCTTTGCCTTTACTATCTAAATCTACACTATTATTTTCAATATTTGTACTGAATGCAGGTGTAACAAACATCAAACATAATAATACAATCATACATTTTTTAACCAATATTATCACCAGTAAAACTTAGATAACATGTTTATTAATATTTTCTATTATTAACTTACTATACAAATTTATATACTAAAAAGTTCAAAAAAGTATTACTTCTTTACAAAGAAATTTAATACATACCAAAATTGATGAATATAAAATTCAAAAAAAGAACAAATCCATTCTTATTTAAAATTAAAAAGGTAATTTCCATCGTCATTAATTAACCTTTTGTCATTATATGATCTTTTTCCCAATACTTAATTTTGCGGATTAGGATAATTTTTTAGATCTTCTTTTGATACTGAATAATTAACCCATGAAATATAATTTTTGTGTTTGATGTATGTAACATTTAATTATATTCGTTATAGCATGGTTTGACGAAGAAGAATAGGATACTAGTCCAAATTGAAAATAAGAAGAAATTAGTCAATTTAGACTAAGTAGTACTATATGTTCTAATTAATATTGGCCTATTTTATCAAATTAATTCTTTAATACTAATTTTATGCTAAAATTCTTATTCTTTTTTAAAAAATTATAGTTCTACTTTAATTAAAAATATTTTTTGCTTGAAAAATAGTAATATTAAAAATTTGATATAAGATTAAAATGCTTTTTTTCTTTTATAATTAAATTCATCTCTATTTAGCAAAATGAAAGAAAAAAGTAGTAATTAATATCTATATCTAAAAATAATAATCATTTTAACAATAATAATATAAAATTAAATCTTTTCTAAAAGGTGATATGGTTGGATAAAAAAAGAATTATGTCATTTATTTTAATATTATCATTTTTCATAACAGCCCTACCTTCAGTAAGCTTTGCTGAAGATAGAACTTATTCCATTACTCAAGCCAACATAGATTTATTTGTTCAGCAAAATGGAATGCTGCACGTTAATGAAAAATACTATTATTCTTTTAATGGAACTTACCATGGAATCTACAGAGATATTCCATTACAAAATGGTCAAGATATTAAAAATATTAAAATTACGGCTAATGGTGCCTATTGCACCTATGAAATAACTGATAAAGACAATATCAAGACTATAACTGTTTATATTTATTCTGATCCAGAGAAAACTATACCCATAACCAACAAAAATGTGCAGGTTACTATAAATTACGATTTTATCAATGCGATAAATATTTACAACGACATAGGTGAGTTGCATTATAAAATCTGGGGAGAATTTTGGGATGTAGGTGTGGAAAAAATAAATGCAAATATACACCTTCCATCGAGTGATAGTGTAAAATACTGGTTTAACCCACCATACTATTTAAAAACAGCCAATTTTAATGATTCAACTTTAAAAATTGAAACCAAAAAGATCACCCATAGAAATCAATTTGAACTCAGAATGGCCATACCATTAAAAGAGTTTAAAAACCCAATTTATGCCAAAAAAATTAATAAAAATGGACTGGGTGAAATAGAAAAAATCCAGAAGGATTATCAGAACAAAATAGACTATAATACATTTATTTGCCAATTAGTAGCATTTTTAATGATTTTAAGCATTATTTTTCCCATATTTATTTAAAATATGGTCGGGAACCTAAAGTCAAATATGGTAATCATTACGAACGTGAACCTCCCACTTATGATCCTCCGGTTATGGTAAATGCCATATGTGGGAAAGTACCTGGAAAAACTGTCGGAACACCAGATATGGATGGATTTTTGGCCACCATCATGGACCTGATTAATCGAGAATATCTAACATTGATAGAATTTAAAAAGAAGAATAATGATGAAACATCTATTGAACTCAAAATAAATCCTTTAAAAGACATTAATGATCTTTATAAATATGAAACAGACCTGATTGATATTTTATCAGAATATAAAGTTAAATATAACCATATCAGCCTGGATAAAATGAAAAAAGATTTAAATGATAGTACTAAGGCCAGGTCATTTAAAAATAAATATGATTTATGGAAAAAAGAAGTGAATAATGAATTCTTTAGCGATAATAAATTAGAGAAGTTCTATATTGTAGCCGGGAATAATTATATAGAAAAATACGGTGCAGTAGCTATTATAGTGGCCCTGGCAGTATTTTTCAGGTCAGCTTGTGATGTAGCACCCTATGCTTTTTATGGAATAATTGGTTCCATAATTCTTGGAATTGCGGGAATTTTAGATTTTATATTGCCATATAAGATTGCTGGGAGATGGACAAAATATGGGCTGGAATATGATGCCCGTTGGCAAAATTTTAAGCAATTCATTAATGATTTTTCATTAATAAAATCTCAGCCACCCGAATCTATAGCCATCTGGAACCAGTCCCTAGTTTATGCCGCCGCATTAGGAGTGGCCGGTAAACTCCGTGATATAATGGACAACTACTTGCCTGAAGAATTCCAGGAAGTAATATCTATGTATTCCATGCCCACGGTGGATAACATCAAATGTCATATGCCAAATAGTGGTATGGCCACATCAATTCAGGCCAATTCAGGCCCGGGTAGTGTAGGTGGGGGTTCTGATGGAGGTGGGGGAGGGGCATTTTAAATACAATTTAAATAATACAAAATGGAATTTAATCACTTAAAATCAATGTGAAAACTCGAAATATTATTTTAATAAAAAAATAGTACGGTAAAACAACTATAACTCACAAACCAAATCCTCAGGGACCTCTCTTAACGACAGGACCACTTTAATCAAACATAAAACAGTTAAAATTCCTAAAAAGGCCCATCCTGGAACTAAATTTCCTAAAAATCCCGTCATTAAAACCAGTATTATAACAGTGTAATAAGGCATCCGGAATATAATTAATACCCTATTTTTACACTCTTCAAGGCTATAAGAAGATAAATGGATAAAATTTAAGGATAAAAAGGTTAGGGCCAGGGAGAAACAAAGAAGCCATGCCTCATAAGATGGTAGGAATTCTTCTAGGTCCAAATATATGACGTGTTTTATACCAATAGCAATAGTTACTACTCCTAAAAGTAATGGAAAGTGTGAATATAACCATAACTGGTATTTACTAACCTTATTTCCAGATTCAATTACTTTGGCCTCAGCACCTTTTGCTTCTTCAAAATAACTCCACCATATACAAAATGCGATTATCAAACCAAATATCCCTGTAATTTCAGCTAAAAACACAAATCCAATAGTATTTATGGTAAATACAATACTTACCACTGCTTCACCTATTAAGATTATGGTAAAAAGCCCAAAACGTTCTGGAAGATGGGTGGAATGGGGAGGTAGTTTAAATTGTTCTCCAGCAGCAGTAATAGGCGTTATAATATCAATTATTAGTGCTATTCCCCATAAAATAAACCGAAAAGGGATAGGAACAAATGCCGATATAAACCAAATCAAAGCAGCCAATCCAAAACCCTTACAGTAATGATTTGTGAGTGGTTTAGCTTCTTTAATGTGTTTACCTGCCCTATAATATTCATATACCAGGATAATTCTTAAAGATGCGTAAGATACTGAAAAGCTGGATCCACTGAAACTATATGCGTCTTCAACATTGACGGCCATGGCTGCTACAGCTATCATCTGTAACATAGTTAAAAATCTATCAAAAAGGTCGTCGGTACCGAAGCGGGATAGGAAAAAAGTATGGCCTACCCATCCCCACCAAATAACAAAAAATAAGGGAATGGACTTTAAAAGACCCATAAAAGAATAATCTAAACTTAAATTAAGGGCCAATATAGAAACAGCAGCTACAAAAACTAGATCATACAATAACTCTAGCCACTCAGCATGTCTCTCCTCCTCTTCTTCATCAATAGAACGCAGCCGTGGCGGTAGAATTATATCTTTTCTAATTTTCATTGAATTTTAAAATAATTAACTTAAAAGTCTTAAAAATCTTGATTAGAATTTAAAAAGATGAAAACCATACTAATATAGATATAAATGTGTACAGTAGAGAAATTCAATGGCCCGGAGATTAATTCACATAATTATAAAGGAACTCCCTCTTGATGTTGAATATTAGATTGAAAAGAAGTAGCTGATGAATTATTTTGAGCAGGAGTGGTAACCGGCACATAAGACGGGTTTTGATTTGTTGAATTAGAAGAATTATTAGAAGTTGAATCTTGACCAGAAAAGCCAAATATTCCTATAATTAAAATTATTACTAATAATGCTACTAATAAAATTTTTGTGTTCATAATATCTAATTAAATGTTCTTTTTCTTTTAATAAATATTTTTCACAAAAAACAATCAAATACTCTAAAAAATTGAAAGGAATTTTATTTCTTTAATTGATATATCATTTTATATTTTTTATAAAAAATCAAGATAATTTATAAAATTATTAAAAAAGTAAATAGTATGAGTATTAGTTATCAGAACAACATATATTTTGTAAGTGAAACATAATATTTTAGGAGTGGTTTAATGGATTACTACCATGATGAAAAAATGCAGAGATTATTTGAAATCCTCAAACAACCTAAAACTTTAGAAGAAATTGATCTTTCTGAAAGTTTTATTAAAAATCTTATTTTAAAGGTTATTTCAAATTATGGTCATATCAAAGTTAATCATATACATGAAATAACAGGACTCTCTATAAATATTCTAGAAAAATGCCTAAATGATATGGAAGAAGAAGATTTATGCGCTGCCATTGGGGGAGGTTTCATGTTTCCCAGCGTTACATTTACCATTAAAAAAGTGGGAAAAACTCAGGCAGATCATCTTTCAGAAGAGAATCCATACGTAGGCATTGCTCCAGTCGCTTATGATACTTACTACAAAATTATGGAGATTCAATTAAAAGATCGATTTCCCCAAAAGATACCTCAAGAAGTTATAGATAATACATTTGAAGAAGTTGTGGGAAATGAGAATGGTAAAAGAACTTTGATTGAATCAGCGATTGGTGGAAAAGGATTTTTTATTTATGGGCTTCCAGGAACTGGAAAAACATTCATTACCAGTAAAATGTCAGATTTGTTACCACCCATATTGATACCAAGATATATTGAGTTCAGTGACCATGTAATCCAATTGTTTGATCCAGATTTTCATAAAGAATGTCCTGAGCAACCAGAAGATATTCGTTGGGTCAAAATATACGCACCATTCGTTTTTACAGGATCTGAACTGAATAGTGAAAAATTAGAAACCAATTTTGATCCTCATAAAGGAGTTTATGAAACTTCACCCATTATTAAAGCCAATGGTGGTGTTCTATTACTGGATGATCTGGGTCGACAAAAAGAAGACCATAATAATCTTTTAAATCGTTTGATTGTGCCTATGGAAAATAAAAAAGACATGATTTATATTAAAGGTGCTCCTATGGTTGTCCAAACACATTTCATACCTGCATTTTCCACAAACCTGGATATAACTATTATGGATGAAGCACATTTAAGGCGAGCACCATTACATATTTTCCTGGAAAACCCTACCTTGCCCGAGATAGTAAAAGTTTTTAAAAGAAATCTTGATTTACTTGGTGAAAAATACGATCCATCTGTAATAAAAACATTTGAAAAAGTGTATGAACCAACCAGAAATGGTGGTGAAGGCCTACAACCCACTTTTGCCCATGCAAGAGATTTAGCCCAAATTGCTCAAGCAGTTAGAATCCGAAAAAATGAAGATATTATAACTTCGGAAATTATGGATAACGCACTCCAACAGCACGTTTTAATTGCTTTGCAGAGAAGATTCACCCCTGCCCTGTTTGATAGAATTATTCGAAAGAAGAAAGATGAATAAACAAAATTATTTAAGAATAAAATTTTACTTAATTAAAAATATAAAAAAATCAAATCCACCTACTATCAAACAAACTAAATTAAAATAAAATAAAAAATACAAATAATGCTAAATAAAAATAATTATTTTTCAAATAATGGAAAAGTTTTTATTACATCTTTTTTAATATAAAAGAGGCAACAGTCAAAGGAGAACAATAAATGACATGTAGTGTTTTAGTCGGAGGCGGATGGGGTGACGAAGGTAAAGGTAAGTGTATTACTTATTTATGCCATTATGATAAGCCCAGCATCATCGCCAGAGCAGGAGTAGGGCCTAACGCAGGCCACTCTGTAGAATTTAATGGTGAAAAATACGGTTTAAGGTTAACTCCTTCAGGATTTGTACATACTGGTGCTAAGATGTTTATTGGTGCCGGAGTACTAGTTGATCCAGAAGTATTCTTACATGAAATGGATTATTTAAACAAATATAATGTTAAAGAGCGAACATTTGTTGATTATCGCTGCGCTATAATAGAAGAACAACACAAAGAAAGAGATCAAGCCTCTGATCACCTTTTTAAAAAAATAGGTAGTACTGGAACTGGTTGCGGACCTGCTAACTCAGATAGAGTAATGAGAACAGCAAAACTGGCCAGTGAAATACCAGACTTGGAAGATTATACTGCAGATGTCCCCCTTCAAATTAATGAAGCTTTAGATGAAGACCAAGATGTTTTTATTGAAGGTTCACAGGGTTTTGGATTGTCATTGTACTATGGAACGTATCCCTATGTGACCAGTAAAGACACTACTGCAAGTACTGCAGCAGCAGATGTAGGTGTGGGGCCAACCCGTATTGATGATGTTATAGCAGTTTTTAAATCATATATAACTCGAGTAGGTGAAGGACCATTCCCAACAGAAATTACACAGCAAAAAGCTGAAGAAATGGGACTTGAAGAGTACGGAACCGTTACTGGCAGAAGAAGGAGAGTTGGTCTATTTGATATGGAAATGGCTAAAGAATCCTGTATGATAAACGGAGCCACTCAAATCGCTTTAACATGCGTAGACCGTCTTTATCCAGAATGCGAACGAAGTACAGATTATTCTTCACTTAAACCAGAAATAAAAAGATTTATAGATGAAATTGAAGGAGAAACTGGAGTTCCTGTAACCATAATATCTACTGGCCCAGATCTAGTTGATACTATTGATTTAAGAGATGAATTACTTTAATTCCTCTCAAATATTTATTTAAATTTTTTTTAATTTTAATAATTGCAAATTTAATAAATCCAAATTCCAGTTACTTATTTTCAATAAAATTTATTTCTTAAAATTTGATTAAAAACCAATTTAATAAAAAAAGTATTTATATTTCATTTATTCTTCCAGAATTGATTCAAAGTACCCCAATGGCCATGTTTAATGCTTTCTTTTACAAAAATATCAGCTTTTTTAATAGCAGTTTCCATTTCAGTTCCTTTACTCATATAAGCAGCAATAGCAGCTGAAAAAGAGCATCCGCTCCCATGAGTATTGTTACTTTCTATTAATTCTCCACTTATAACACTGATTTGACCATTATAAAGGATATTATCTCCATCTAGATGGCCCCCTGTAACTACCACATCACATATTTTTCCTATTTTGTGAGCAGCATCAATAGCATCTTCTTGAGTTTCAATATTGATTCCTGAAAGTAATTCTGCTTCAAAAACATTAGGAGTGACTATTAATGCCTCTTTTAAAAGGTATTTTTTTATAGCACTGGCCATTCCCTCTTTAGAAAGAGATCCTCCAGACCCTGCAACCATTACTGGATCAACTACAATTTTCAAATCATATTCAGAAATCTTTTTAGAAACCGATTTTATGATTTCCTTAGAATAAAGCATCCCAGTTTTCCCGTAAATTACTGGAAGATCTTCTAAAATTAAGTCTATCTGTTCTTCAATAAAATCAGATTCTATAGGAAGTATACTTGAAACTCTTTGAACATTTTGAGCAGTTAGGGCAGTAATTACACCAGTTCCATAAACTCCAAGTGCAGAAAATGTCTTTAAATCACTTAATATTCCAGCTCCTCCAGAAGGATCAAAACCAGCAATGGAAATAGCAATCATTTATCAACAACTCTTAAATAATAATGAACTACTTGTAATTACAACAAATTTAATGATATTAATGTTTAAGATCTTTTTTAATTAATACCTTAAAAATGATAAATTAAATTATATTAATTCTCTTTTGATTTCTAAACGCTCAGAACCATGAAAAGGCTTGGCACTTAATTTTAGTTTCTTTAAATATGCTTGAGCATGAGTATCATGGCCATGTAAAATAATTTCACCTAAATCCTCTGCCGTATTAACATCAAGAGAAAGATAGAACGAATCATATATTTTAAAGGAAAGTTCATTGTTTTTTGCTTCTTGTAAATGTTCAAAGAAACTGCAATCACCGAATTTTAATTCAATTGCTCCTGGTGTGAATGCAACAGCATTGGTTCCCCCGCCTTTAGCAGGAGCAATTACAACATCGTATTTCTCAGAATCTTCAATAAATTTTTTTGGATTGGTAAGGCCTAGTAATGGAATATCTGAAGGCGTAATTATTACTTTGCTACAATTTCCAGAACACCATTCAATGGCCTGTTTAAGAGCACCATTCAAGTCAGTCTGACCTTTTTCTTGAATAATTGTAACACCTAATTCATATGCAAACTCAAGAACATCCTCATCAGCACTTATGACTACTACTTCATCAACAGCACCTTTTAAAGCCATAGTAACATCAGTTAACATCGCCTTTAACAAACCCTCTCTTTCACTAGGGGTTAAAGTAGGAGAAAGACGTGTTTTCGCATGGGAAAATCTGGAAACAGGAATTATAGCATAAGTAGATTTCATAATTAATCTCCAAAAATGATATTTTTCTATTTAGACATCAAATTAAAACCTTTTCAAGATTATAATTTACTGCACTAATTAAAATACTTTAAATGTCTATGAATTAGTTCTAATTTCTTCACATAAGATATATACTTATTATATCCTCAACCGGAATAACTCAACCGGGATAATATTATAAATTTAATCCCAAACCATTAAACCAATTCATTAATTGTTCTGTAAAACTCTGGCTTTGGTTTAATATAGAACTATTAATATTAACATTGTTCATTTGATCTGTAGTTAAATTAAATTTGGTCATTACTTCTATTTTAGCATTAGATAAGTTTCCTTTAATATCATAGAAGCTTATATCCTGTTTTTGACTAACGGCAGCCACTTCTCCCTGGTAAACATTGAAATCGGCCCCTCCCACAATAGTCCATATTTTTAATTGAGCATTTAATGCATCGGAAGGATTTTCAGGATTGGAAGATGATGCAATCTCAGCAATAACCTGAGGTGCTAAACCAGACACTGCAAGCTTTTTATTTTCAACAGCCTTTTGATCCGGCTCAATACAATAAGCAGGAACACTTATATTTGTATTAGCTGAGACAACTTCATCACGAGCAATTACTAAATCTTGAGAATCTTTACTGGAGAGAATAATACCTTTTGGAACATTCACTGGATTTTTTCCGTTGTTTTGAACATTTATTTCATGAGGTATAGTGCCTGCGGGTGTTTGCTGAGTAATGACAACATTGCCATCTTTATAGGCATCTTCTAGATTTAAACCTTTTGCAGATATAAAATTCATAGCCCCTAAACCGGTAGCAAATAAGCATACAACAATTAAAACCAAAATTATACGGTAATTCATTCCTCTTCCTCATTCCATTATAAATATATCAACATATATCCTTATTTAAATTATATTATTAATTATATAATTAAATTTAATTCAGTATCAAATAATTATTATATTAAAAATTTGAATTTTGTGTAATTTAAGTATTAATTAATATGTTTTTGCCAGAAAAGCCTTAAATTTTGCATCCCTGCTACAGTTAAAGCAATTTCCAGAAGTTTCTTCTTCCTGAACACCTAAAATATCTACATTTGCTATTTCTTCTATTTCTTTTCCACAGGACTCTTCACCACACCATGCAAATGAAATTATGCCTTTTTCAGTTTCTATAGACTCTTTAACATCTTCAATATTATCTACTTGGCGAATTTGAGTATTGAATTTTTCCCGGGCTTTTTCTCGCATATTCAAACTAATATCTGACATTAAGTTGTTAACATTATCTATAATGTCCTCTTCAAGTGAAACACTAATTTTTTCCATGGTATCTCTTCTTAAGAAGACAGATTTATTATCATTTAAATCTCTTGGCCCTAATTCTATTCTTAAGGGAACTCCTTTCATCTCCCAATCATAGAATTTCTTACCGGCCCTCATATCACGGTCATCCATGTGAACTCTGAATCCAGCACCTTTCAATTTGCTCTGAATTTCCTCACAAGCAGCTATTACTTCTTCTCCACCTTTTTTAAATATAATCGGAACTATTACTACTTGATATGGTGAAATTTCAGGTGGAAGACATAATCCTGAATCATCTCCATGAACACCAATCACTGAAGCAATAACTCTATCTGAAAGGCCGTAACACGTCTGATAAGCATATTCGTGCTCCCCTTCAGGAGTTTCAAAAGTGATTTCAAAAGTTTTGGCAAAGGTTTGGCCTAAATTATGTACGGTTCCAATCTGCAAAGTCTTTCCATCAGGTAATAAAGTATCAAAAGCCATGGTATAGTCCGCACCAGGAAATTTATCCCATACTGGCCTTTTAGTAATTAAGTAAGGAATTCCTAAAACATCAAAAAACTCTTTATAAATTTTAATAGCATCTTCAACCTGCTTTTGAGCATCTTCTCTACTGCTGTGAACAGTATGTGCTTCCTTGAATGTTGTAATTTCTCTTACCCTTATAAGTGGCCTGGTGTGTTTAGTTTCATACCGGAAAGTGTTTACTACTTGATAAAACTTCATAGGTAAATCTGTATGAGATCTAACCCATAAAGAAAACATAGGATACATAGCAGTTTCACTGGTTGGCCTTAGAGCCATTTTTTTGTTTAATTCAGTTAAACCACCATGAGTAATCCAGTAAACCTCTTCTTCGAATCCTTTTACATGAATAGCCTCTTTTGCAAGTTCATCTTCAGGAATAAGTAATGGGAATAGAACTTCTTCGTGTTCTTTATCTAAAATATCTTTAAGGATATTTAATGTATACTTTCTTATTTTAAAACCATTAGGAAGCCAAACATTCATTCCTTTGATTGGATAACGGGAGTCTAAAATTTCTGCTTCCTCTAATATATTATGAAACCATTCACTGAAATCTGTCATATTTTCACCGTGATTTGCTGCGATAAAGTAGTAATAAGTGTTATAATTGATTTATAGAGTTTAAATAATAAATATTATTATAAAATTGATTAAATTAAATCGACCTAATAATATCAATAACAATAATCTACTCCCATATCATTTAAAGATTATTTAAAAAATTCATTTACTTAATCAAATACTTAAAACTTTAATTTCAATAATCTATTCTAGAACTTTATTCAGCTTTAAGAAAAACTAATATTTAATAATTAACATTTAATTTCAATTATAACTAACTCAGTACATTATTTTAATCCTTATTTTAATATTATTCAAATCTTATTAATATCCAATTTATATATCCTTGTTAATTATTATATTTATAAATTTTTAATTTCAAAAAATATGATAAGAATAATACAATAGTTACTTAGATAGATAATAACAACATAAAATTTATATTAAACTTTTTAAGCTTGAAAGTGGCGTAAAAATCCAAAATTATTTTATTAAAGGTGCTTAAAAATATAATCATTATAACAGGTAAGATAACATGGATTCAAAGAAAATACAACTGCCCCGTGAGATACATACCGGAGCAGGAGTAATCAACAAAACGGGTATTATATGCCGTAATTTAAGGTTTGAAGACAATATATTAGTAGTCAGTGGCCCTAAAACACTGCGTATTGGTGGTGAAAAAGCTATTGAAAGTCTTGAAGCCGAAGGATTTAATGTTGAAAATGTAACAATCCATGAAGCTTCTGATAAAGCTGTTGAAAAAGTTCAGAAAAAAATAAACGATGTTTCTGCTGTTTTAGGAGTAGGTGGGGGAAAAGTAATAGATGTAGCAAAAATGGCGTCCACCAATTCCAATATTCATTTTATTAGTGTACCTACGGCAGCATCTCACGATGGAATTGCTTCACCAAGAGCTTCCATACGTAATAGTGGAGGAACTGTTTCTTTAGAAGCAAATTCTCCTTTAGGAGTCATTGCTGATACAGAAATTATTAGTAAAGCTCCTATAAGACTATTAGCTGCAGGATGCGGAGATATAATTTCAAATTATACAGCCATACTTGATTGGAAGCTTGCCAGCCGATTATTAAATGAAGATTACAGTGAATCTGCTTCTGCACTTTCATTAATGACTGCCAAAATGATAATCAAATACTCGGATTCCATTAAAGAAGGCTTAGAAGAGAGCGCACGTATGGTTGTAAAATCATTAATTAGTAGTAGCATTGCCATCAGTATTGCAGGCACAAGTAGACCCGCGAGTGGCTCAGAACATAAATTCAGTCATGCTCTAGATATGATTGCTCCAAAACCAGCCCTACACGGAGAACAATGCGGTGTAGGAACTATAATGATGATGCATCTTCATGGAGAAGATTGGCAGTTTATTAGGGATGCTCTAAAAAGAATGCACGCACCCACCACTGCAGAAGAGTTAGGTATAGATGCAGAATATATTATTGAAGCCCTTACTATGGCACATAGTATTCGGAAAGAAAGATACACAATTCTGGGAGATCGTGGTCTTACCAGAGAAGCAGCAGAAAAGCTGGCCATTAAAACGGAAGTGATTTAATTGATAACCCTCATTGGAAAAAAACTTGCAAAAAAAGGATTAATATTTATGCATTGTGGATCTGCTCCAGAATGCGATGAATGCCGTTTTAAAGGTACCTGTGTTGATTCTCTAGAAGAAGGAAGAATGTATATTATCAAAAATATTAAAGATTCAGAGCAGAAATGTAATCTACACGAAGGCCATAAAGTAAAAGTTATAGAAGTTGAAAAGGCCAATATAGAAGCTCTAGTTGATTCAAAAAGAGCTTTTGAAGGATCTATGATCTCAATAAAACATCCTAATTGTGAAGAAGAATGTGAAATCCATGATATGTGTTTCCCAGAAGGATTATACGAAAATGACAAATGTAAAATTGTTAAAACTCTAGGAAAACCTTCCAAAAAATGTGCTAAGGGATATGACCTTAATCGTGTCATTTTGAAATATTAAATTTATTTATTATTAATTTAAAAAAGTTAATTAACTAGCATATCAAAGACAATGACAATAATATATTGAAATCTTATATTCATTCCACACATTATTGTAATTTATTTATTAATTCAAATATTTTCTCAAATTTTTTAAATAAGGAGATTTAAAATGAATTTAAAAAAAGATATCGGTTATGAGGCAGCTAAAGAAGTTTTAGATGGGCAGG
>JAHFBZ010000120.1 GCA_023249725.1 Methanobacteriaceae archaeon | reverse complement strand
ATAAAATCCTTGAATTTAATTTAAAAAAAATAATTCAAAAAATGGAGTTATTAACTCCTTTTTTTATTTAAAATAAATCCTGCAAAGCAATTTTGTAAGCACCCAGGTCTCCACCGAAGTTTACAGCACTGATTTTTAAAACACCAGAAACTTTAACTGCTGCTTCAACAGCTGCTTTAGTTGCTGCTTTAACAGATTCTTCATCTACACCATCAATAACAATTTCGTAAACACCATTGACATCAGCAGGGATTTGAGTATCTTCTACTTCGTCTTTTAGAGTTACACACATTTTTTCGTTGGTAGAAGCACCTAAGAATTTGTATTTGTTGGATCCTACTTTAGAACCAGAAGCTACAATTCCTCCAGGGAATGGAGTAATGGTACCCGGGACATTTTCAATAGCATCTACTGCAACTTCTGCAGCGAGTAAACCTGCTGCTTGACTATCAGCAAGTATTATGAGGTTTCCCCCAGCTACACCAGATTTAATTCCTAATTCTCCTTCAATTAAGAAGTCTCCAGACATAAGCGGGATAGAAAATATGGTTCTTCCATCAAGTTCCAATTTTTTTCATAACCGTCACCGAAGAATTTTAGTTTTTGACCGGTTTTTAGTTTTTCATCTTCATCATCAAGAGCATCAAAGACGGCAGTTGTAGCCGCAGTGAGGATACACATTCCTACACGCTCTAATAATTCATGATCAAGTTTTCCCTTGTTCATGTTACAAATCATGATTATGTATCCTGGCCGGCCATCAGGGGTTTCTGATGGAGGCACATAACAATCAATACCTGCTTCGGCCGGACATCCAATGACAGATGTTCCGTAGCCAGTAGCTTCAGTCGCGGCTATTTTAGCCAGTTTTTTTGTTGCTGCTGTTACCAGCAATCGTGAAACTTGTATTCCAAATGCTTCTGCAAAAGTATCTTCTATTTCCACACCATTTATTTCCATGATTATCACCGAGTTTGATGTAGTAAAAGAATTATTATATATTTTTCTATTTGATTTTATAGAAATAATCTGAAATAATCTGATTTTATATAAAATTTAGAGAGATTTGAATAGTTAATTAAACACTCAAAGAAATTACAAAATAAGTGCCTTGCTTAATCAATTATGAAGTATAGTAATAATAATAATAATAATAATAATAATAATTTAAAGTAGGTAAAATAATTAAAAATAAAATAGAATAAAAAAATCACTCATAAATCCGATCCAGCTCTAGACTTCCCAATTTAGGGACTTCTATTGAAAAACAAGTCCCACCCGAAAGTTTTCTTTTCATATTACCATCTATCTGATTTACTAAACTTTTAACCAGTTGCAGGCCCAGCGAATGTGTTCTATCAAAATTAACATCATCAGGGAATCCATCACCATTGTCCTGAACTCTTAAAACATAGTAATCTGGATAATTTTTAAAAATAATTTTTATTTCTCCCATTATATTCGGCTTAAAAGCATGCCTAAAACTATTAGAAACTAGTTCAGTTAAAATCATACCCAAAGGAATAGATGTGCCCATATCCATGAAAGTATCTTCTAATTCAACATTTAACCCTATATTACCTGGTTCTGGAGCATAGGTACTTAAAAGGCCTGAGAGAATACTTTTAGAATATTCTGCAAAATTAATACGAGTAAGCTCTGGAGATTGAATAAGCTTTTCATAAGCTTTTCTAATAGATTTAACACGATTATGAGTATCTTGAAGAAGTTCAGCATCCTTATCGTCCCTCATGTGAGCTTTTTGGAGATTCATAAGACTGGTTACTATCTGCAAATTTTTTTCAATTTGCCGATAAAGTTCCTCAATCATTTTTTCTCGAGCTTCAGTACGACTTTCCAGCTCTTTTTCTTTCTTTAAATGCTTTTCAACATCCCTTATAGTTACTAGAACCAATTTTCGATTTTTTATTTCAATTAAAGAATTTTTAAGCTCGACATTAATCAGTTCCCCATTTTTAGTTATGAACTCAAATTCATCTGGGCCACTAATCATGCCCGCCGCATTTTTATCCAGAATAATCTTAGCTCTGGCTCTTTGGATAAGAGGTAATAGTTTTAGCTGCAAAAAACATTTACCAACTAAATCAACTCGAGTGTAACCTACCAAGTCTTCAAAAGATTGGTTACAGTCAATTAAAAATCCCTTCAAGTCATATAAATACCAAGGATCTGGATTTTGGTCTAATAATAAATTTAAAAATTGATTGGAATTCCTAATATCATCACTTAACATCTCATATTCATTTAAGAATGATTTTTTTAATTCAAAGTGGTCACTATCTTCAGTAACTCCTCCCCCCATATGAGAATACTCTTCCTGCATTTAAATCTCCACTTTAAATTAAATTACTTAATTTTAATTCTTATAATTTAAATATTATAATTAAATATTAAATCTATGATTGTTTATGAATTAAATAATTATGAACAATTCAGTTTACATTATAATATGGATTTTATTATTTAACTAATTTAGGTATAATAATTTTTTAGTTAATATTTTTACTATATCCGTTTAGCATACTATATTTTCTTTGATATTTTTTCAATAACACCGGACCCGAAATAAGGCAAACATGCTATCCCTATAATAGAAGTCATCCAAAATGATATTAATCGTTCCAAAACCGTGGCCGCGGCACTAATCGAAGGAGGGACACCCGCAGCAGAATAAAGTATTATCATAATCCCGTCAACCGCCCCTAGGCCTCCCGGAAGTAATGGAATCATTCCAATTAAACTGGCAATTATAAAAACTTCTGCTATTAAAATTAATGATATATCCATTCCAAAGGCTGAAAATACCAGATAAACCCTCATTATTTCAAAAAACCAGATCAAAAATGAAAGTGGAATACCATATAACACTACTTTCCTATCTTTCAGCATTATTTTCATGGTGAACTGAAATTCATTTATGGCACTTAAAGCTTTTTTTTCAAGTTTTTCCGGATTTTTCCGGTAAAACCTTCTTATGAGTTTTAAAACCCATCGAGTGAATTTTTCTCCTGCTTTTTTGTTTAAAGATGTATAAAAAATCAGGACAAAAATGACAATAAGTAGTATTACTGCGATAATTAAACTTAAAAGAACCCAAAACGGCAGACTAAAACTCATCATAACCGCAAAAATAGTTATCACTGCTAAAACGATGAAAGGGAACATATCCAGGCCCCTATCTGCAATCACTGTTGCAAATGAAGATTCCATGGAACATTTAGAATATTTGCTTAAAATATAAGCCCTGACTGGTTCTCCTCCTCCTCTGCCACTGGGAGTGATGTTATTCGCTGCAAGTCCCACCATGAGCATAGGTAAAAGATGTCTTTTCTTAACATTAATTTTGACGGAATTAGTGGTTATTGACCATCTCAATGTCCACAAACCATAAACAAGGAATTGAACAAGTATTGCTAAGATTATAAAAATTGGATTTGCCTTTTCCAATGCATTTAAGATTTTATCTGGGCCTATGAATATTATCATGGCTGCTATAATCCCTATGCCAACCAGTATTAAAATTAGTCCTTTGTGTTTCATTATAACCAGTCATTAATGAGTTAATAGCTTAATAAGTTGAATTATATGATTAATTAATATAATTTTAAATTTAATAGTTCTAAATAATTAGTAATATAGCAAAATTTTTGTTTTATAGAAATCAGACCATTAAAAATTTTTAGATAATAAAAAATATACAAATTGGATTAGTATCTAGTTAAATAGACTAGTTAAACTAAACTACTATATAAAATTATAGAACTAATATTTTTTTTTAAATAGAACTAATATAATAGAACTAATAATTGCCTTTTAATTTTTTGCTTTTTTTGTAGTTTATTGAAAATATTCCCCTATTTTTACTAAATTTTATTAGTTTTAAGAGGCATATTATTAAAAGCAGAAATAATATTAGTTTAAAATCTAAAATTTAGAGAACATTTGGAGGGTATAAAATGGATTTGCTTACTATAATTATTATATTGGCAGCCATACTGATTATTATCGGCCTTTCTGTCAAGGTTGTGAACCAGTACGAACGAGGAGTCGTTTTTAGACTGGGTAAAGTAATAGGTGTTAGAGAACCAGGACTTCGAATAATTATTCCTCTGGTTGATCGTATGGTAAAGCCTTCACTTAGAATAGTTACTATGCCTATCCCTGCTCAGAAAATCATTACACAAGATAATGTAACCATTGATGTGGCCGCAGTGGCCTACTTTAAAGTTGTGGATGCATATAAAGCCGTGGTAGAGATTGAAAACTACAACCGGGCCGTAAATCAGATTTCTCAGACCACTGTTAGAAGTGTGGTAGGACAATTTACATTAGACCAAGTTTTATCAGATACCCCTCATGTCAACCAAAAAATTCAGGAAATTATAGATGGACACAGCGAACCCTGGGGAATTAAAGTTACCACCGTAGAAATAAAAGATATTAAATTACCAGAAAGCATGCAAAGGGCCATTGCTCTGCAAGCTGAAGCTGAAAGAGAGAAAAGGGCCAAAATTATCTCTGCAGAAGGAGAATATCTGGCAGCAGGCAAATTAGGTGATGCTGCAGATATCATTACTGAACACCCAGTAGCTCTGCAACTGCGGATCATGCAAGTACTCAGTAACATCGCTGCCGAGAAAAACTCAACCATTGTGTTCCCTGCACAATTACTCAACAGTATACGGGACATTAAAGACTTCCTAGGGTCTGAATTGAGTGTTATGGAAGAAGAAAAAAAATCTAAATAAAATAAAATATTTAATTTTTATTTATTTAATTTTTAAAGTGATTAAAAAGTCTAATTTAATAAATAAGAATTACATTATATTTCCTATTTTTATTTTTAACTGAATATTTAAGATTAATAGAT
>JAHFBZ010000050.1 GCA_023249725.1 Methanobacteriaceae archaeon | reverse complement strand
ATATTAAATTTTATTAATTTTATTAATTTAATCAATTCTTCAAAAGTTTGAATATCAAGTTTTTAAAAAAATATTTCTTCTAACTTTTGAATTTATTTATTATTTTAATATTTTATTTAATTTCTTAATTAATAAAGAATATCTCGGTATCCAAATTATACTTTTTCTTATATATAATTGTAGGTTATAATACTCTATTTTTAATAAAAAAAGAAATAGGTTTATAATACTGCTTTATTATGTGTATTTACAATATTCACTCACAAAATTATTTTTTTAATAAAAATCTTATTTTAATAATAAATTCTTTAGATTCAATGTTCTCAATTTTTTAATAAAAAATCTATTGTAATCAATTGAAATTGATTCAGATTATCATTAACGGATTATTTAAGAAAACTTAAGAATATAACCGTAAAAATAAATCTAACAAAAATCACCAAAATAAAAAGCAATAATAAAGAATTTAAACAAGTAGAGTGCGGCTGCCGGGATTTGAACCCGGGCTGTAGGCTTGGAAGGCCCAAGTACTAACCAGACTATACTACAGCCGCAGATGCGGCGTCCGGGATTTGAACCCGGGTCACTGACGTGGCAGGCCAGAGTCTTAACCAGGCTGGACTAACACCGCATGTTTTCGCATACCAACATTTGAGTTTATCCTATATAAACTTTTAGGTTTATCTAATTCTATTAAACTAAATGTGCTTGTTTTTTGGCTTAATTAATAATTTTTTAATTTAATTCATCTTCAATGATTTCATTAATCATTTTTTTCAATTTAATTAAACTATTAAACATTCTTAGAAAAATTTATATATTGGAATAAGGAAACTTACTTCCGACCTAGATAATTGATGTTTATTAAATAAAATATTTTAACATAATAATCTCAATAAATTTCAATCATAGTAATTAACTAAGTTTAAGGATATTTAATTTATTATTAATTACTTTAATTAAACATATTAGGTCGAAAATTCTATTAAATTATGGATTAATTAAAATACGGATAATAATAATTTTTACAGATATGGGGGTAATAAAACGAATGTTAAAAAAATTGGACTTCCTCTGGCGATTATTCTCGCGATCATAGTGATGTTGATTCCACTACCGGGTTTAAGTTATGCAGGTCATGCTGCTATTGCATTGTTACTTTTTGCTGTTATTATGTGGGCTACGGAAGCGACCCACTTAGCTGTCACTTCTCTTATAATTTTGTTTATACAACCTATTATTGGGGTAGAGAGTTTTGATGCTGCTGTAATTGGATTTGCAAATCCTATACTCTTTTTAATGATTGGTGGGTTTATTATGGCCGAAGCAATCAGAAAGAGTGGACTTGCCCAGCGTTTGACATATGCTATGCTATCTAAACTGGGAACCTCGCCAAGAAAGGGATTATTTGTTAGTGTATTCTCTACAGGTATTTTATCTGCCTGGATTGAAAATGTAGTTGCTTTTGCTATGCTTTTACCTATTATCAAAGAGATAGTACTTCTTATGGGAGTTACTGACCCAGAAAAAGGTAAAAGTAATTATGCTAAAGCTATGATTCTAGGAGCTTCTTTTGGATCACTAGCTGGAGGGTTCGGTACTGAGATAGGAACGGCGCCAAACTTGATGGCTGCAGCATATACTGGAATTCCTTTTGTTAACTGGATGATATTCGGATTCCCACTGGCTATTATGTTAATGACATTTATCTGGTTTGGCCTGAGTAGGATCTTCCCTAGTGAAGTTAAGGGTATTGTTGGAGGAGAATCAGTTCTAACTGAAAAACTTTCCAAAATGGGCAATATCTCTAGAAATGAGAAAATAAGTATTGCAATACTATTATTTGCGATTACGTTATGGGTAACTGCCAGTAAAACTGGAATTGACAGCTATTCTGTGGCTTTAATTGGTGCAGTATTATTTATTTTATCTGGAGTAATAAGTTGGAAAGATGCTCAGAAAAATGTGGACTGGGGATTAATTGTGTTCTTTGGAGGGGCACTATCTCTAGGGGCCGCACTTCTCAACACAGGAGCTGCTGAATGGTTAATTAACGATTTAATTAGTTTAATGGGAAATAATCCGTCCACCATAGCAGTTATGCTGGTTTTAATGGTCATTGCTGTGTGTATAACTCAGGTAATGTCTAACATTGCTCTTTCTGCAATACTTATACCATTATCTGTGATTTTAGCTCAATCACAAGGTTTAGCAGTGGGTACCTATGCTGTTCCAGTGGCTATTGCATGTTCTCTTTCATTCATGTTCCCTATGGCCGATCCAACAGTGGCCATGGCCTATGGTTCTGGATATGTTAGTGTGAAGGAGATATTCAAAGCAGGATTGCCAATGGTTATAGTTGGAATCATATTAACTGCAATTGTGATGTTGGGCGTTCTGACATTCAATCCGTCTTTGTTAGGCACTTAAAATAAATTAGAACTCCAACTAATTTATTTATTTTTTAAAAATTAAATTTGATTACAATTTATAATTATATTTAACTAAAATTGAATAGAAAGATTAGATTGAGGGTAAAAAATGTACAAAAAAATATTATTGCCTACTGATGGATCTGAACACGCCAAAAAAGCTGGAGAACATGCTATAATGATTGCCAATGCTGGTTTGGCTGGTTTGGCTGGTTTGGTCGTTTTAAGTGTAGTAGATGCTGGATATCTTGATGCGTTGACAGAAGAAGATTTAAAACAAAAATTGGATAATTCCTTAAAAAAAGAAGGAAAAGAAGCGGTTGAAAACTTTTCAGCACAGTTAATGGAAAGTAAATGCCATGGTGTTTGTCAGCAGAATGTTAAATTAACAACGGAAATAAAAGAAGGGAATCCTGCAGATGTTATTCTGAAAACTATTGAGGAAGATGATATTGATTTAGTAGTAATCGGAAGTTCTGGAAAACATGCTTTAACAAAATTTGTATATGGAAGTGTTACTGACAAAGTTGTAAGATCTGCTAAGTGTCCGGTTCTGGTTATAAAATAAATTATTAATTAAAATAATTTTAACTTATTTCAATTTTTTTATTCTGACCATATTCAATTTATTTTCCAATTAAATTATTTATAAAATTCATATCCACATTTTCTTCTACAATTTGGGCCAACTTATCAATAGAAAACTGTTTGCTGGCTTCAAATGTATCTTCACCAAAACCTAGGGGCGTTAATCCTTTTTTAATCCTTAATTGGTCTGTAAATGCTCTTCTGAAGTTGAAATTGTGGAAAATTCCATGGAAATAAGTTCCAAATACCATTCCGGAAATGGCCCCATCAAATTCAGAATTTGGTGCATTTCCACATCCTTTGCTGACCTTGAACAGAGGTTTAGTATCTTTTATGTTAGTAATTCCTTCGTGGAGTTCATATCCTTTTAAGGTTTCGCCCTTAACATTTTTAAAAAAGGATCCATCAATAATCTCAGCTTCACTTTGGGTAATGATTTTAGGGACACTACCGAAGGTGGTTTCAATTTTTAAAATGTCCAAGCCATTAACACTGCCATATTTGGACTCTTTGTTGGATTCATCGATTATTTTCTCACCTAGCATCTGGTATCCGCCACATATGCCTACAATTGGAATTTTTTTAGATAGTTCGCGGATTTCATCGGCAAAACCGTATTTTTCTAACTCAACCATATCATTAACAGTGTTTCTGGTCCCGGGAATAATTATAGCATCTAAATTATCTAAACTTTCTCCCAGTTCCACTAATCTAAGGCCCAAATCGTCTTCATATTCTAGCGGATCAATATCAGTGAAATTAGAAATTCTAGGAAGTCGGATTACTCCGATATTGATATCACCCTGCCCCCGGTACTTTCTCTCAGATAGTGAAGCGGAATCTTCTTCAGGCAATTTTAAACTGGGCTCATAAGGTAGAACTCCCAGAACTGGAACTCCCACAATTTCTTCTATTTGTTTAATTCCGGGCATTAAAATATCAAGGTTCCCACGGAACTTGTTTATAACTATTCCTTTAATTCTGCTACGGTCTTTTTCATCGAGAAGAGAAAAAGTACCGGCAATGGATGCGAAAACTCCACCACGATCAATGTCCGCCACCAGAATAACATCTGCATCGGCCAGATGAGCAATTTCCATATTTGCCAGATCTCGATTTCTCATGTTTATTTCAGCAGGAGACCCTGCACCTTCGATTACAATGATTTCATATTCTTTTTTTAGATATTCCAAAGATTCCTCAATTGCTTTAAGTGCATGTTCCCTAAAATTCTGCTGATAATGATAAAAATTCATATCTCCAGCAGGTTGTCCATGAACTATTACTTGAGAAACAAAATCTTCTTTTGGCTTTAAAAGTATGGGATTCATGTGGTAAGATGGATCAACACCGGCTGCTTCGGCCTGTAAGACCTGAGCTATGGCTATTTCCCTGTTTTCTTTTGTAGTATATGAGTTGAGGGACATATTCTGTGATTTAAAGGGAGCTACTTTGTAACCCATTTTAGAGAATATTCTACATAATGCTGCTACCATAACACTTTTACCAGCATTTGAAGATGTTCCCTGTACCATTATACATTTTGAAGTTAATTGAGACATTGAAAACCCCTATAATAACTATTTTTTGTTTTTTAAGTTTTTAATTAAATTATTTAATACTTTTAGTTAATTAGAAACAATTTATTCTGCTATTTAATCGCTATTTTAGTATTTGATATATTTATATTTTAATTAATTAGAAACATTCGAGAAATATTGTGTTGTTTAAGTTATCCCGCATTGATTTTTTTATTAGCAATTGATTAAAGATGCCTAATTCCGGATAGCTCATTAACACATGAATATTTTTAAATAAAATCAAAGAGATAATTAATTATAGATAATTATTAATTGAAAATATTCAATTTATTAGGGGATTGCTGGAGGTATAAATGATGGATAGTGATGAATTTGATGCTTATTTCAAAACTATTTTCCATAATAGTGGGGCCGCAGGCATTATCTACGAAGAAAAAACAGTGATCATGGCCAATGATCAATGTAGAGAATTATTTGAATATGAAACTGAAGATATGGTCGGCAAAAATTTATTTGATCTTGTTTTTGAAGAAGATTTTGGAATATTTGAGCAGTGCTGTGAATCAGGAGTTTGTTCAAAAGAAACAGGTCAAAATGATGAGATAAGAGTCATTACCAGCAAAAATAAAGTTAAAAACGCCATTATTAGAATATCATCCATCCCTAATACTTCTAAATGTTACATTTCTTTTTTAGATATTAATGATCAGAGAATTATTGAAAAAGCCCTAGCCAGAAGTCAAGGAAACTTCAATGCCATCACAGAATCGGCCATTGATGGAATAATAACCGCGGATAGTGAGGGTAATATTGTTTATAGTAATCCTAGCTTTAAGAAAATCTTTGGATATTCTGCCGATGAAATTTTAGGTAAAAGTGTTAGTATATTAATGCCTGAAAGATTTAGAGATGGATTTACTTCAAAAATGCGCCATTTCCAACAAACAGGGGAAAACCTTCTAGTGGGGAAAATCTTTGAAAGTATGGGCCTTAAAAAAAATGGGGAAGAGTTCCCCTTTGAAATGTCAATAACCTACTGGAAATCTGCTGAAGAAAAATACCAGACTTCTATTGTAAGAGATATAACTGCAAGAAAAGAAGTTGAAAATTTTTTAAAGGATAGTGAAGAACTATTCAAAGAAGTTTTTAACAAAGTAAATGACATAATGACTTTGATTGAGATAGATAAGAATGGCCGTGCCGGAAATTTCATTAAAGTTAATGATGTCGCGGTAGAAAAACTGGGTTACTCTAGGGAAGAATTTGCTAAAATGACTCCTAAAAATATTGGTTCCACTGCACCAAATAACCGGGAACGTATTAATGAACTAATAAGTGATGGTAGAGTTACTTTTCAAAGAACTTATTTCACCAAAGATGGTAATTCCCTACCCGTAGAAATTAATTCACATATATTTGACTTTAAAGGTAAAAAAGTAGCTCTGTCTGTGGCCAGAGATATTACAGAAAGAGAAGCGGCTGAAAAATCATTAAAAGAAAGTGAAGAAAGATTAAAAGACTTTTTTGACAATGCTTCTGATTTAATTCAAATGATAAGGCCTGATGGAACTTTTTTATATGTAAATAATTCTTGGAAGGAGTCTTTAGGATATTCTGATGATGAAATTGAAAAAATGACTGTTTTCGATATTATTCATCCAGATCATATGGAGCAATGTAAAACTGCATTTCAAAGAGTTATGGGAGGACAGAGAGAAGATAAAATTGAAACGGGCTTTTTGACCAAAAATGGTGATGAAATTGTCTTGGATGGTAATGTAAATGCTAAACTGGACTCAGAGGGTAATGTTCTATATTCTCGTGCTATTTTTAGAGATATTACTGAAAGAAAAAAATCTGAAGTGGAAATTGAAAGATTAGCAAGTATTGTAAAGTCGTCTGGTGATGCTATAGTAGTTTATTCTTTAGATGGTACTGTTTTGGATTGGAACCCTGCTGCTGAACAAATATATGGATATTCTGCTGATGAGATTAAAGGTAAAAAAGTTTCCATTCTAATGAAACCTGAGAAATGGGAAGAAAATCTAAAGAACATTGAAAATATTAAACATGGTGAAACTGTTTCCCATTTTGAAACTTCTCGCATAAGAAAAGATGGCCAGGAATTTGATGTTTCCATAAATTTATCTCCAATCAGAGATATTAATGGGGAAATTATCGGAATATCTACCATTGCTCGTGATATTACTGAGGCTAAAAAGGCTGAATATGCACTAAAGGCCAGTGAAGAAAAATATCGCCGTATTGTAGAGAAATTTATCCAGAATGCTCTGGCTTTGATTGGTGAAATTAATAAAGTCTAATTAAATGCATTTAATATGATTTTTATTTATTTGATTAGACTACAAATTTTTATTTATTTGATTAGACTACAATATATTAACTAATTATTCATTTTTTTATATTTTTAAAACATGATTTTAAAACATGATTAAGTATAATCCTTTTTTGTTTATTATCTAATATTTCCAGCAGGTTTTGAGAAATATTTATATATAACTCCAATTCACATAACAAAACTTTATATATAAAATATTAAAATAAGTTAAGGTAAGTAAAACATTTGAAGTGATAAAAGAAAAAGATAACATCTTGAAAAGAGAGATATATATAATAATATAAAAAACTAAAATTACAGAAAATAAACTTAATATTTAAAAAAACTTAATAATTTAAAACTAGATTTTTTTTAAAAAATAAAATTTTATAAAATTATTCAAGCCAATGGAGGCACTGGAATAGAAATGACAACCACCATAGAAGCATCAGATATCAAAAAAACGGATGAAAAAAATTCAGAAGTTAATCAAGATGATGTTTATAAAACCTCTAAAGACATAGAGGTTCCTAAAATGCTAATTGACCAAATTATTGGTCAGGACGAGGCTGTGGAAACACTAAGAAAGGCAGCTAAACAGCGCCGAAATGTACTTCTAATTGGAGAGCCAGGTGTAGGAAAGTCAATGATTGCCCGGGCTATGGCTGAACTTCTCCCTCCAGAAGAATTACAGGATATTTTAGTATATCCTAATATGGAAGATTCAAATAATCCCTTAATCGGAGCAGTTCCGTCTGGTGAAGGTAAAAAAATTGTAATGAATCACAAGAACAGGTCCAAAGGTCAGGATGAGAAGAAAAATCTGCTTATGATGATGATTTTAGCTTTTATTCTGATTATTGGGTTTATGCTGAACCAAATTCTAATTGCTATAATTGCTGTGGCATTTGTTTTCATGGCTTTTCTACAAATAAGACCAAAAAACACAGTAATGGTTCCAAAATTACTAGTCAACAGTGAAAACAAAACTATTGCTCCCTTCATCGATGCTACTGGAGCCCATTCGGGTGCTTTATTAGGTGATGTTCGGCACGACCCTTACCAGTCCGGTGGACTGGGAACTCCCGCTCATGAAAGAGTGGAATCTGGAATGATTCACCGAGCACACAATGGTGTTCTTTATATTGATGAAATAGGCACTATGAAGATGAAAACCCAGCAAGAACTTTTAACTGCTATGCAGGAAGGAATGTACTCTATCACTGGTCAAAGTGAGACTAGTAGTGGGGCCATGGTCCGATCTCAAGCAGTTCCTTGTGACTTTGTGCTGGTAGCATCAGGAAATATTCAGGTTTTAAAAGGAATGCATATAGCATTGAGATCCCGTATTAGAGGATATGGATACGAAGTATTCATGAGAGATTCCATGCCAGATACTCCTGAAAACAGGCAAAGTCTGGTGCAATTTGTGGCTCAAGAAGTGGAAAATGATGGAAGAATACCTCACTTTAATAAAGAAGCTGTTAATGAGATAATTCGAGAAGCACAACGAAGATCTGGTAAAAAAGAGTCTTTAACACTCAGACTAAGAGATTTAGGTGGACTAATAAGAGCTGCAGGTGACATTGCTAAGGGTGAATCTGCTGAATTTGTTACTGCTGAACACGTCTCTAATGCTAAAAGACTGGCCAGAACTTTAGAACAGCAAATTGCTGATAGATACATTGTCCAAAAGAAAAAATACAGTGTATTCAAATCAGAAGGTGGAGAAATTGGTCGGGTAAATGGTTTAGCAATTATTGGTGATAGAAGTGGTATCATACTTCCAATAGCTGCTGAGGCTGCTCCTGCTCAAAGTAAAGATGAAGGTAAAATTATTGCTACTGGTAAACTGGGAGAGATTGCATTGGAAGCTGTTCAAAACGTTAGTGCTTTGATTAAAAAGTACACAGGAACAGATATTTCCAACTACGATATTCACATACAGTTCTTACAGGCCTATGATGGTGTGGAAGGTGACAGTGCTAGTGTATCTATAGCCACAGCAGTAATTTCTGCCTTAGAAGAAATTCCTATTGACCAATCTGTTGCACTAACCGGATCTTTAAGTATTCGTGGAGATGTTCTACCTGTTGGAGGAGTAACTGGAAAAATAGAAGCCGCCGCTGAGGCTGGAATCAAAAAAGTTCTTATTCCTAAATCTAATATGGATGATGTACTTCTGGAAAAACGATACGAAGAACAAATCGAAGTGATTCCTGTGGAAACCTTAGGTGATGTTATTAAATACGCTCTACTTGGAAAAGGAAAGACGGGATTTGTTGAAAAAATGCAAAAAATTAGTGAAATAGTGCCTAAGACTATTTTAAAGAACCCTACTACTCACTAATTTTTTTATTTATTTTTTAATATCTTTTTTAATTACGCTTTTTTTTAAATAGTTTAAATCGGAATCTATTTTGATTCGTTTTAAATTAATTTAAAATAAATTATAAAATTAAGATTTAGCTTCTTTTCAATTATTTATTTAGTTTTAAATTTTACTTAGTTTTAAAATAAAAAAGAAAAAAATAATTTATCTGAATTTTTATTGAAAGATTTTATTTTAATACGTTTGCAATCAAAGGAGCAACGGAAAGGGCGCTCACATCAGATGATAAAGTATCTGTTGCTAAAACATCTTCTACTCCGGTTGCAAAAATCTTTAAAAGAGCATCTTCTACTAATACTGGATGCACACAGGTCACAGTAACGCTTCGGGCACCATGTTCTTTCAATATGTTTGATGCATTAACAATGGTCCCACCAGTACTTATAATATCATCAATTATCACTGCTTGATGTCTTTCCACATCCAGACTACTAACTCTGGTTTTCACGGTATCCGGGGATATTCTGGTTTTTTCCATATGGTCACAAGGACAATTTAATATATCTGATATTTCTTTAGCGTGAGGTAAGGCCCCTTTGTCTGGTGCTATTATCACTGGGTCATCTAAATTCTCACCTATATACTCCGCAATAAGGGGCATGGCTGAAATTTCGGTTACTGGAATATTGAAGAAGTCAGTGACTTTATTTTCATGGAGGTTGACTGAGAAAAGTTCAGTAGCCCCGGCATATTCAATAAAATCAGCAGTAATTGATGCAGAAACTGCTTCACCGTCTTTAAAACGTTTTTCTTGTCTTCCATAACCAAAATAAGGAATCACAACTTTAATCTCTTCTGCACCTAAACTTTTAAGATTTTTTAAAATAAAAAATAATTCCATCAAATTTTCATCTTGAGGATATCCAGTGGACTGGACTACTACTACTTCCTTTTCGATTTCTTCCTTAAAACGAATGTAACGTTCCCCATCAGGGAATTTTCGAGTTTCAACAGGACAAAGATAATCATCAAGTTCTTTTGCAACTTTAGCTGCTAGTTTTTGAGATGCTGAACCACCTATTATCAAAATTACCACCCAATATATCAATAAAATATTTTTAAAACTACTATTTTCAATAAATATTAAAATAATTTCACATAAACTGTATTATATTGAAATTAATATTAGAAATGCTTTGTATTTATTTACTTCATTTACTTCTATATATTTGTTCAAATGTTTACAAATAATTTACTAGACTAAAATTTTAAGACTAAAATATTAACTAGATTGAATTTATATTTGTTAACTTTATTAATAAGCATCTTTAATAGTTACATGTTTATTAAGAATTTCATAAGCTATAAGCTCTTAAAGTATATATCTAATAAAAAAACGTTATTAAAGTTTTTATTCATTTATACGACTCAAATAAAGATTATAACAAATTTAGATTTAATTTGATAGAGGTGTAAATTATGCATGAATTATCCATGGCCGATGCCATTGTGAAAACAGTAATTGAATCTGCGGAAAAAAATGACGCAATTGAAGTGCAGGAAGTAACAGTGGAGATTGGGCAAATGACCATGCTCAACCCAGAGCAAATAATGTTCATGGTTGAAATTTTGAGCGAAGATACTATTTTAAAGGGCGCTAAATTTAACATGGAAGAAATTCCCATCGAAATTAAATGTGAATCCTGTAATTTTGAGGGAAAAATTGATTTTGAAGGAATAGATCACTACGCACCAATAATAAACTGCCCAGCATGTGAGGGCAGGGAATTGTCCATTACTGCAGGCAGAGAATGCAATGTAAAAAATATTAAAATCGAACAGAGGGAAGAAGATGCACAAGATAGCTGAAGTTGAGATACAACACGATATCATGGTGGCTAATCGAAAATTGGCCCAGAAAAATCAAAAAATCCTGGATAACTCTAATGTTTTTGGAGTCGACGTTTTAGGAGCTATTGGGTCTGGTAAAACATCTTTGATTGAACAGCTAATTCAAGAAATAAAATATCCTGTGGCAGTTATCGCGGGTGATGTTATAAGTAAATTTGATGCTGGTCGATTTGAGCAATATGATGTTCCAGTAATTGGATTAAACACTGGTAAGGAGTGTCATTTAGATGCACACTTAGTTGAACATGCTTTTCATGATTTACCCCTAGATGAAGTGGATATTTTATTCATTGAAAATGTTGGAAACTTAATCTGCCCTGTGGATTTTGATTTAGGGGCCCACATGAGGATGGTAGTTATAAGTGTCAGTGAAGGTGATGACACAGTGGAGAAACACCCATTAATATTTAAAGATGCTGATCTGGTGGTAATCAACAAAATAGATATTGCTGAAGCTGTTGGCGCGGATTCTGACAAAATGGTGTCGGATGTTTTAAAATTAAATCCTGATGTTCAAGTTATAAAAACAAGTTTAAAGACTGGTGAAGGATTTAAAGAAATAATGGAAGCTTTAGAAAAGGCTAAAAATGAATAAGATACTTAATTTAGTATTTTATTTATAATTAGTATTTTTATTTAAATATTTTATTTATAAAACTATGTTAAAATAGGTTTATTATCAAATTAAAACATATTTTATTAAAATACAAGTTCTCAAATTTAACTTCAGTTTGGTGATTTAAGTGAAAATCTGGATAGATTTAACCAATGCTCCTCATGTGCGATTTTTTAAAAATATAATTGAATATTTTCAGGACCAGGGTGACGAAGTCATAGTCACCGGCCGTAAATTTGGGGACATTCATAAACTCATGGATTTGTTCGGGTTTGAATTTATTTCTATTGGCAAACACGGAGTTACGCTGGGTCAAAAACTTGAAGAAAGTACATTAAGGGCTCATGAGCTTTCTAAGCTAATTATAAAAGAAAAACCAGATGTTGCTATTTCTAAACATTCTATAGAACTTCCCAGAGTTACTTTTGGATTGAATATTCCTAGTGTGTATGTTTTGGATAATGAACACGCACTGGCAGCTAATAAATTAACTTTACCTCTTTGCAATAGGATTATAATGCCTCAAGCAATTGACATGTGGACTCTTTTGAGAGTAGGTGCTGATCCAAATAAAATAATTAGTTACAAAGGAACTTCAGAAATTATTCATTTTAAAAATTTCGAGTATAATGAAAATATATTTGAAGATCTGGAATTAAACTTGAAAAAGGAAAAAACTATTTTGATGAGGCCTGAACCCTCACTAGCTTCTTATCTTGATGCAGATTGCAAAAAATCTGTTTTATCTCCGGTAGTAGATATTTTAGAAGAACATGCCAATATTTTAGTAATTCCACGCTTTAAGGAACAAGAAGAAATATTTAGTGATTATGAAAACGTGACAATTATCAAACCGCCAGTGGACACATTTAGTTTGATTAAAAAATGTGACTTAATAATTGGGGCCGGTGGAACAATGAATCGGGAAGCAGCTATTGTCGGCACTCCAGTTATATCCTGCTATCCTGGTAAAACACTTTCGGTGGACCAGTTTTATATAGATCAAAATCGTATGTTCCGATCCAATAATTTGGATGAAATTGTGGATATGGCCTTGAAATTAATGCTTAATAAAGATAATTCTAAGCAATTAGTGGTTGATGATCTTTTTGAACTGATTATTGACAACGTATATGATGTTGTTGGAAAAAATAGATGATTTAAGTTCTTATTTTTAATAATTTTAATATATTTTTATTAAAAGTAAATATTTTAAATTAGTTTAAAAACAATAATTTTAAAAGTAGCACTATAATCTTACTATAAGTCTTTTTAAAAAGGTTATGTTAAGAATATTATAAAAATAGTAATGGAGTGGCCGGGATTTGAACCCGGGGCCTCCGCCATGCCAAGGCGACGCTCTACCATCTGAGCTACCACCCCACAGTGCATTAACATATGAACTTAGATTTCTTTATATTTAAAGTTAATGCTTTTCATCTTTTATAATTTATTTATTATGCTCTGATTTGTAAAGGCCAAAGTTTGGTGTTTTGATGAATAATATTAGAATAAGAACCGCAAAAGAGGATGATTTCAAGGTTATATTTCAAATAGCCAATAATTGTAGGCCTATGGTATCTGAAAGAATTTCTATTTATCATATTTTCACTAAATTTTTTCAAAATACAGTTTTTGTTGCTGAAAAGGTTCAAAATAATAAGGTGATAATGATTGGGTTTTTGATTGGATTTATTTCTCAATTAAATCGTTCTGAATGTTATATTCATCTTCTGTGTGTGGATCCAAAATATAGATGTGAAGGTACGGCTTTTAATTTAATTCAAAACTTCCTCGATGTTGTCTCTCAAATGGGATGTAAAAAAGTTTATTTAATTACCAAACCCATTAATCATAAAGCAATATCTTTCTATAAAAAACTAGGGTTTAATATGGAAGTTCCAGACTCTAAAATAGTTAAATTTGGAAATTTAAATGTATTTAATGATTATGATGGCTTTGGAGAACATATGATTGTTTTTGTAAAGAATATTGAATAATTTCAGGATATGGGATTTTTTAAATTAATTTTTAAGGCTAAGTTAAAAAAATTAATTGATATGGGTTAATTGCTTCAACTCATGTATTTTCAATAGAATTTTTAAATTTGTGAAATAGTTTTTATATTATTAAGTATAAGTAAATCTTAAATCGTTGTTTAAATATCAGTTATAATATTCAATTAATATCATATTCAATTAATATCACGAAATATATTTGTAATTCATAAAACAAAAATTTAGAAAAAATTATTCAAATCAATTTCTAATTATATAAATATTATAAATTTACAATCTGGAACAATTATTAATTTTCATGGAGGCATAAATTGGTTTTAATAGCTCAAAATCATCTTCAATTAATCATAGAATTTGGCTTAATACTTTATTTGGGAGTTATATTCTTCATAAACCTAGCTCCGATTTCTTTAAGCGCAGTACTTTTATTTGCACTGTTTTTAGGGACTGCGCTTTCGGTTTTATTTGGAATTGATGCCATATTCCTTTTCGTGAACTTTGGTCAGAGCGAATTTTCTCATCCATTCGGGCCTCTGGCCTTGTTAGCCATAGTAACTGCCTTAACTGCGTTACCTATGATGAGGGAAGCTGGAATTGGTGTAGGTAGGCTCAAATTGTTTATTTACCTGATTCTCATAGCTCTAACAGTATTTGGTGGATTAGTTCACCGGTCATTTTTAATTTTGTGGATAATTGGACTAATAATCGGGTTTTATATTATTTCCAAATCCTTCCGCCAACAATCTGTTTTGTCTATTAAAAAAGCAGTTGCTTTTGTAGGTGTTGTTATAGCTGCTTTCGGAGCCCTGGAAATATTTTCTAAAATTCTTTCAATGCCAGTTTTAAGTCCTTTGCTTAGAATTTCAAGAATTGAACAAAACTCAGACACGGGAATTAGTCTGGTTGTTCATAGTACTACTCTTCTGGGTCATATTCCGACTTCTGCTTACTGGGGAGCTTCTAGCTTAGGTTTTGCTGATGGTTATATTTCTTTACCAATAAATTTAATCACTAGTTTTGGTCTACCGTTTCCTGTCTTTTATGGATTACTGGTTAACAAAAAGGATGCAATAGATTACATGCTGCCAGGCATATTTGGATGGAGTTATGACTTTGGATATCTTACCTTGTTCTTCCTTTTACTTTGGTGCATTGGTGTAATTATAATTGGATTTAAGATGCTAGCCACCTATAGGGAAAAAAGAGAAAATGGTAGTCGAAGATTTCTTGGAAGAGAATCTCTTCTTATTGGTTCATTAACAGCTTTTATAGCTCAAGCACTTGTTGGTTTTTTTATAATGAATCGTACGGTTAATGGAATGGCTTTATTAACATTTATATTTCTCAGTGCATTAATTGTTGGCCATATTATTACTGTAAAAAGGGATTAAAAAATATAATATCGCGGATTATTGCATCATTAAGTATTGGAGAGAAAATCATGAAAAAGGCACTTATACTTCTGGGCTGTCCGGAATCACCGGCTCAAACCCCAATGGCACTTTATGCATCTTATAAGCTTAAAAAAGCAGGATATGATGTTACAGTGGTTAGTAACCCTTCTGCAATGAGACTGCTAGATGTGTCAGATCCAGAAGAGGTTTATGTTCACAGTAAAACGGATATTGAATCTTGTCTTGAAAACTTAAATGAAGGGGATTTCGACCTTCTATTAGGTTTTGTCCACAAGGATGCTGCGGTGGCCTATTTTGTAACTTTTTATCATATATTAAAAACCAAATCCATGGCATTAATCTTTGAAAAAGATGCTACTCTTTTAGAAGACTTTGAAAAACAGGTTGCTGAAAATACCGAGGCCCAGATAGTTTCTGCAAGGGCTTATCACAATCCGACACCTATCCGAGTCAACCTGGATAAGGCTATTGCCAGTTTGGAGGATTAAAAATGTCATTTTGCCTGGAAACTTATCTTCAACAATCTGATGATTATACTATTTTAGCTAAACAAACTGGATTCAAGGATTGTGCTAAGCTTATTGAAGAAAAGGCCAAAATCATTGTTTACATTAATCCTGGGGAAAAAATACTCGGTGCTCGTATTATTGGCCTGCCGCCTATTCCTATTGGTGTTGATGATGAGAAAGGAACAGTCATGATGCCTTATACTAAACCCTGTTATGGTACTGCTGTGGTGGAATTGCCGGTTGATGTGGAAGAGATTGATAAGATAAAAGCTGTTGCTATTAAGAAATAGGATTTTTTAATCTATTTATTTTATTTTATTAATTTTAATTATAAGAATAAATCAATTAATAATTTTCAAATCTATTTTTTTTTATTTATTAATTAAAATGGAGGCATTTAATGAGTGAATCAAAACTAAGGCCTGCAGACCGAGTAGAAATCACAGTTCTGGTTGATAATTATATTGAGCTTTTTTTAGGTCAAAGTTCTCAAATAGATCGAAGGCCTGCATTTTCTACAGAAGATATATGTATGGCGGAACACGGATTAGCATGTATTATAAAAGTTTTTGAAGGTTCTGAGGAGCATAACATACTCATGGATTTTGGAATATCATCTAAATCATTATTACACAATGCAAATGCTTTAAAAATTGATTTAGAAAAAATAGATGCGGCTGTTTTAAGTCATGGACACTTTGATCATACTGGGGGAATTTTTGAGTTTTTTAATCACTTTAAGGACACTCCGCTTATAACCCATCCCGATGCTTTTCTGGAACGCCGTTTAAATAACCCTGCTGTAAGTCCGGTTGAAATACCTAAACTTGAAGAAGAATCATTAAAAGAAGCGGGAGCTGTAATTGTTAAATCTGAGGGCCCAACTTGGATTGCTTCTGATTTAGTGATGGTTACTGGCCAGGTGGAAAGAAAAACTTCATTTGAAAAAGGTTTTCCATGGGCTGAGGCCAAAATTGACGGTGAATGGATAGTAGATCCTATTAATGATGACCAGGGAATTGTCATCAATCTCAAAAACAAAGGATTGATTGTTATTAGTGGTTGTGCCCATGCAGGAATTATCAATACTGTAAAATATTCTCAAAAAATTGCCCAAAATGATAAAGTTCATGCTGCTTTAGGTGGTTTTCATCTAACTGGGCCGTTATTTGAACCAATAATTCAGCCTACTATTGATGAGATGAAAAGGATAAATCCAGATTATGTGGTGCCCATGCACTGCACTGGATGGGATGCTATTAATCAATTCAAAGCAGAAATGCAGGATCAGGTTATTTTAAATACGGTAGGGACTACTTATATTTTTGAATAATTTAAATTTTCTTATTTTTATCATATATACAATAAGAATTTAAATTAGAAATAACATTTTTTTTATATATCCTCCAACTCATATTTAATATAAAAAAATTTTATATCCTATTTAATTATACTATATTTAATTATTATTTAGAGACCAATCATGCTAACTACAGTCGTGGGAAGTTACCCAGCACCCCCTCAACCTCCCCAATCAGTGGGAGAAAAATTATCAAATTTCATAGGAAGCTATGACCCATATAAACCAGCCATAGGTCTAGCAGTGTCCGATCAGATAAAAGCCGGTGCGGATTTAGTTTCTGATGGCCAGGTAAGGGGGGACATGATTGAAATTTTTGCTCGTTCTATTCCAGGAATGGTCATAGAGGAC
>JAHFBZ010000119.1 GCA_023249725.1 Methanobacteriaceae archaeon | reverse complement strand
AAATTTATGGCCTGGCCTATAGCTTCTTCTTTAATTCCCATAGCTAAAAGTCCATTTACAATATCTTCCACAAAGGTCCAGTCCCTTGTTTCTGATCCATCACCAGTAATAGGTAGGGCCTGGCCAGTCATGGACCAGTAGAAGAAATTAGGAATTACATTTCGGTACTTTCCAGGGACTTCACCGGGGCCAAATACATTGAAAAATCTGGCATTTACAATGGGCATATCATAGAGATTGTGGAAGTAATTAGTGTATAACTCTCCCAATAATTTAGTTACTTGATAGGGGGTGTGTAGAGAAATTGAAATATCATGTTCTTCAAATGGCATTTTAGAGTCCAGTCCATAAACTCCACAGCCAGAAGATGAGTATACGAATCTTTCCACTCCAACCAGTTGGGCGTATTGAAGTACTTTTAAAATACCTATACCATTAACCATTAAATCCTTTTCAGGATTATCTACACTGTTTTGATTGGCAAAGTGAGCCGCCAAATGGAAAACATAGTCTGGATTTTCTTTAAAGACTCTTTTTAAAGCAGCATCATCCAAAATATCCCCTTTAATGAACTCCACATTATCTAGTTGAGGTATATTCCATTCATAGGCTGATGACATGTTATCCAGGACGATAACTTTACCAGCGCCTAATTCTCCTAATCTTCGTGAGAGATTGCTTCCTACACAACCAGCACCGCCAGTTACCAGTACCGTTTTATCTTCATATTCCTTAAATTGATCCATTTTAAAAAACCTCTGTGATTATTTGAATTAACTAATTATTTAGCATAGTTAATGATTATTTTGCGACAATGATTATATTTTACAATAATTTTTAATTTATATATTAATTCTATTATTTAAAATAAGTAATGATATTGTTTTTATTTATCTATAATTAATTTTTAAAAAATTAAAAATAATTGATTTAAAAATAAATATTTAAAATATCATATAAATTTTTCACCATAATGGCAATCGAATATCTGCCCTACCATTAAGAAGTATTCTTTAAAAATCAATTCCTTAGACCTAACTCAACAAGAATAGCTTCGGTTTTATTCATGTCCGGAATCATGGAATTTTCTCCATTTATATTAGTATAATTTCCTGGAACCACCTCGATTTTAGCATTGTCTATATCGAAGCCCGTGATTAACTTTTCAATTACAGTTGTTTCCACTGGGGGTATATCTGTTTTTACATTTTGCCTTAGCTGATTTAAAATCATAGGAAGTTTGAGTACGTTAGATGGTTTTAGGATTTCTTCAGTAATGGCTTTTATTGCTTCCCGATGTCTTTTCATCCGCCCACCTTCTGACTCTGAATCTTGTCTGAAACGAAGAACAACCAAAGCTTCACTACCAGTTAATCTACTCATCCCTGTTTTTCCATTTAATTCTGGTCTAACAGCAGAAATATGGGGTTCTACATACATATTGATACCGTCCAAAGTATCCACCATATCTTTAAAGCTGGTGAAGTCCACCAATATATAGTAATCAATCCGAACATTCAAAAAGTTCTCCACAGCGGTTTTGGTGGTGTTTATATCACCATAGGCATAGGCACTGTTAATTTTGCCCACACCTCTTCCTGGAATTTGCACCATGGTATCACGGGGTATTGAAAGCAGAAAAATTTCCTTTGTTTTTTTATCAATGGATAAAATGGTAATGGAATCAGTGTATCCATTGTGTTCAGGAGTTCGGGCATCTGAACCTAAAAGTAATATATTAATTCTTTCACTGCCTATTCCATCAGATGTAAATGTATTATATAAATTCAATGCAGAAAATGATAGTCCTGCCATTGATATAAATAGTAATAATATTATTATATTCTTTTTATCCAAAATTCTTCCTCCAAATTTTCACGATACATCGAGAATTTATTGTGTGTATTTGAATAATATAGATAGCATTTAAATTAATATGTTTATGATATTCCTAAATTAGACTATTATGGAACCTATTTAAATATTTTAAAGTCATATGGCAATCCATATATAACAATCAAACCATTTAAGCTCATATTATGATTATAACTTAAAAATACTTACAATTAATCGATTTTGTATTCAAACTTCAAGTTTCCGATTTAGTTGAGAATCTAATATAAGATATAGTTTAAAGAGATTTTTAGCGATTTTGACGTATCATACGTCCCATGGAATCTAAAATAATACCGGTAAACATCATAAAAGTTCCAAATAGAGTGAGCATGATGGCTAGCATAGTAGGACCTATATTGATACTTATTCCTAACATATAATCTCGCAGAAATAACAATCCTAAAGAAGCACCGATAAGAAATATGAGGAGTCCCGGGGTGGCAAAATAGTATAATGGCCGGTTTAATTCCATGTCCTGGAATATTTTAAATAGAACCCGGATTCCATGGCTTACCGGGTTTTTAGTAGATCCATCTACATCATATCTTACCCCAATTTCAACTTCTATCACCGTTAAACCGGCCTGGGCAGCATCTACTAACATTTCACTTTCTACCCCAAAGCCCTTCTCTTCAAATCGGAAAAATGGAAAGCTTTTGGAAGAGAATGCTCGGAATCCACTTTGAGTATCGGTAGTATGCAGTCCACTGGACATATTGGTGGCCTTATCCAGTACTTTTTGGCCCACCCTACGATATGCGGGAGTATTTTCATCTGCACCAGTAATGTAACGACTTCCATTCACTACATCTGCTTTTCCTTCGAGAATAGGTGCTACTAATAGTGGAATTTCATCAGGGTTGTGTTGAGCATCGGAATCTATAGTAATTATTACATCCGCATCATTGGCCGCTTGAAAACCTGATTTTAAAGCTGCTCCTTTCCCCATATTTTTATGATGCCGGATAACCTCTGCACCAGCCAGTTCAGCTACTTTAGATGTGCTATCCGTACTCCCATCATCTATAACAATAATTTTATCCACATGTTCCTTGCATCTAAGAATTATGCTCCCTAAAGCAACTTCTTCATTAAAAGCAGGTAGTAATGCAACTATTTTACTCATAATATTGTTTCCTGATTTCTAAATTAGATTATTATTTGATACTATACTTAATCCACATTTAATATAATTAATATAATCCCAAATACTATTCATCAATCCTATAATACCATTTCATCCATTCCGCGGTTTTTTTGATTCCCTCTTCCGGGGTAACCTTTGGATTGTGCTTTAAGTCCTTAATGGCTTTGGAGAAGTCCATGGTTTTTACTTTAGTAGTAAAGGCCTCTTCTTCATGGTAAGTTACAATGGAATCATCAATTCCCACAGCATCCAGAACCATATCCGAATACTCTTTTATTTCGTGTTCCCATTCCTGTTTACTACCTACATTGTAGGCCTCCCCCGGGATAAAGTTGTCCACAATATTAGCAAAGGTACGTGCCGTATCTCCTACATAATCAATTATCCTTTTGTGACCCATATATACATCATATGGTTTGTTGTGCAAGGCGTGGTAAATGAAGATTGGTATGAATCCTTTATATTTGGAGTAAGCTTCATGAGGCCCATAGCAGTTAACGGGTCGTACTCTAACAGTTTCTGTATCATGCATAGTGGCCGAATTCATGCACATGAGTTCTCCAGCCCATTTGGTTATGGCATAGTCATTCATTTGATAAGTTTCAGATATAGGTTTATCAACCATTACATCTTCGCTCATTACACCATTATAGTCCCCATAAACTTCTGCCGATGAGAAAAATATCATTCTGAACTTTAATTTTTCCTGGAGGCGAATCATGTGTTTGGTTCCCATTACATTGGTTTCCCACAGGTTTTCATAGTAGTCTTCACCATTCCAACGGCCATACTCTGCGGCCAGATGATATACATAGTCAAATTTATCATTATTGTCAAATACACGCTCTATTTGACGGTAATTTTTGACATCAGCCCGTACATAATCGTCCATTTCATGATGTAAAAGATCAAGAGCCAAAACTTCATGGCCACGACTTCTAAGGTCATTTACCAGGTTAGTGCCTATAAATCCAGAGCCTCCAGTAACTAAAATTCTTTGAGTTTCCATAAATAAATCTCCTAACTGTTTAAATATCTTTAAATCTGTTAAAATTACTTAAATAAATTTAAATTTAGTGAATAACAAACATTGTATTTTATTTTTATTCCATATAATTTTTTTATAATTTATACTATTGAAGAATTTGTTAATATCAATCATAAGTAATTAATTTAACTAATATTTTCATTTAAAAGCCTATATATTTTTCTTATATATTAATTATAAAATGTCCCCTAATCAATTTAAATTTAAAAATAATGAATAATTAAAGAATGAAAATTTAAAATAATGAAATAAAAATTTAATCTTTCTGATAAATAAGCACGTTATCTACTTTTTTAAGGACATGGTAACCTTCTAAATTAAGTGGCGTCTGTGATTGAACATACAAATAGTAATCCGGATTAATTTCAGCAATAAGCTGAGTAAATACTTCATACGTCACTTTTAGAGGTATGCGAGTAAATACATATTTTTTAAGATACCAGCTAAAGGCCGGGCCTCTATCGGCAGCAATGGTCTTGTTTTTGTAGTCAGGATCGTAATTCATGAGCCATTGGGCAGCAGCTTTTTCTGATTCAACTTGGGGATCAGAATGAGGAATGGCATCAATATAAGTAACTGTGGAAAATATAATGGAAAATACCAGTAAAACAGAAATCAGAGCTGATGTGGCATTAATTCCTTTGAATTTATATTTAATTAAGCTGGATATTTGATTAATACCTAAGGCAATCCCATAGGCCAGTGGAGGGGCCATAGTTATGAAATAACGATCTACCTTAACCGGGTGGGCACTGTGCATAATCAGGAAGGCCAGAAACCAGGTTAAAAACAAGATATCCAGATCCAGAGATTTTAAATCTAAATCCTTTAAGAGGAGATAAATAGAAATGGACATAATAACCATGATAACTTCACTTACAGCATAAGAAACATGGGAATAGGTTCCTACTAGAATAATCACTGAAATA
>JAHFBZ010000049.1 GCA_023249725.1 Methanobacteriaceae archaeon | reverse complement strand
ATGGAATGGTAGTAATGTTAATCCCGGTGAAAACTTACAGATTGTTGACGGGAATATTATAGATAAAAAAATAAAAGATAATTATACTAATGGAACACAACATTACCAGATTTACTATGTTACAGCGGAAATAAGTAAATTTTTTGATGTTTTAAGATTCCCCATGGATAATCATGTGATCACCTTAGAAATAGAGGATGAACAAAACGAACGATCAGATTTAGTCTTTGTTGCAGAAAATAATACCTCTGATTTCAGTTCTCGGATACAGATTCCAGGTTATAATATTGACAAAGTCGCTGTCATTGAAAAACCCCTACCTATAAGTCCAATTTTGGTGATCCTCGAATAGTTAGCAATAACACCACCTTTTCGCAATTAAGAATGGGTATTGATATATCCCGGCCAGATTCAGGATTTTATTTCAGAATATTCATAGGTCTATTTGTTGCTGTAATAGCTGCGTTGCTAGCTCTGTTTATTAAGCCTACCAAAGTTGACCCACGGTTTGTACTGGGGTCCGGAGCTTTATTCGTGGCAATTGCCAACTTTATCATTACCTCCGAATTAATACCAAAAACGGGGGCTATGGCTCTAGCAGATATGGTGAATAATTTAGGTTTGATTTTGATTCTGGTAACGCTTATTGAATCCACAATTTCTTTATATCTTTATGATAAGAAAGGTGAAAAGAAATTATCATGGGTTCTGGATAGAGTTTCTATAGTACTGCTGGTAGTGATTTACATTATCATCAATGTTGCTATGGTAATTAGCGCATGGTGATTAGAAATTTTCTAATCTAGACCATTTCCAGATAAATATGGGAAAATCAGAACATTATCTGAAAGATAAAAAGCTATTTGATATTCAATCAATTTGTATCCATGTTAGGAAGATGGGATGAATATATGAATAGCTGATTAATCATTCACTAAGCATATTATCATTCAACTAATTTCAATTAGACTATTTTTAAATATCTCTAAACCTTCTTCCATTTCTTCTTTTGAGATATTTAACGCTGGAAACATTCTAATTACATTTCCCTGAGTTACATTTAAAAGAAGGCCATTATCAAAACATTTGGAATTTAAAGAAGCGGCAATATCCTCATCAGCCATTTCTATGGCAATCAAAAGTCCTTTACCTCTTAAATCTTTTATTAAATCTGGATACTCTTTTTGTAATTTCATGAGCTCAGCAAGGGCAAATTGACCTAAAGTTTCCACATTTTCACAGATTTTATTATCTAACATGTATTTGATAACAGCATAGGCCACCGCACAACCCAGAGGATTACCACAATAGGTTCCTCCATGATCACCTACTTCCAGTTTGTCATGAACCTCTTCGCTCATGGCAAATGCTGCAAAAGGGAATCCGCCAGCAATACCTTTGGCCATGGTCAAAATGTCAATTTTAACTTTATCTGATGTGAACATGGAACCAGTTCGACAAAATCCGGTTTGAATTTCATCTATTATCAAAAGAACATCATTTTTATGACATAAATTGGATAATTTTTTTAGATAATTCTCATCAGGGATATTTATCCCACCTTCGCCCTGTATAGGCTCCAATATTACAGCTGCCACGTTTTGAGTGATAATCTGAGCCATTGCAGTAATATCATTATATGGAACAAACAGGTGGTGGGGAATTAGGGGATTAAATTTGTTCCGATGTTTATTTTGGCCAGTGGCAGATACAGTACTGATAGTTCGGCCATGAAAACTCTTTTTAGTAGAAATGATGTTTAATTTTCCAGTTGCCTTCCTGGCTAGTTTGATAGCAGCATCATTAACTTCTGCCCCACTATTTGCGAAAAACACACGGGTTAAATTTTCGGGCAGTACCTCTTTTTGCATTAATGATATAAGTTTGGAGCGTGCAGGAGAATAGGTGGCCCCAGAATTAGGGTTTTGAATAATTTTTTTACTCTGTTCCACCAAAGCCTTGGTAATTACTGGATTAGCATGCCCGATGCTGGTTACGCCCCAACCCGAAGTGAAATCTACATATTTTTGGCCTTTTTCGTCATATACATATATTCCTTGACCTTTTTCTATTGATATCTTTGTTTTATTTGCAAAAGAAGCATAATGTGTATCTTCAATTTGAAATGTGTCTGTAATTTGCTCCATATTATCGCCAGAGTTATTATATTATCTTTTCACTTAATTTAATTTTTTAATACTAATATATTTTTATAATCTTAAGAGAAAAACACTTTGTGAATGAATAATAGAAGTATTTTAATTGTTTAATATAATGTAGTATAATAATAAGGTTATTAAAATGAAAAAAATCACTTGGATAACATATATAGTAGCTTTTCTATTAGTGTGCTTAATGGTTTATGAAACCTCTACTTACTATTTAATGTCTCAGGAAACTATTGTGGTGGGTTACCTTCCAAGTGACCATGATTCTGCTCTTTTCATTGCAGATGCAAAGGGCATGTTTGAAAAAGAGGGATTTAATGTGGAAATGGTCCCATTTCGTTCAGGGACAGAAATGGTTCAGGCTGCTGATCGGGGCCTTATTGATGTAGGTTATTGTGGACTGGCTCCTGTTTTAAGGGGAATTGACAAAGGGTTTGCTGTGAAGGTGGTATCACCGGTTAATCTGGAAGGTAGTGGTATCATGGTTAAAAATGACACTATAAAAAGTGCCGTGGATTTAGATGGTAAAATAGTGGCTACTCCGCCGGGTATTTCTATCCAGGATATTCTATTAATCTATTTAATGTATGAAAACAATTATTCCACCAATTCCTTCTGCAACACCGATGTGGAAGTACCTTTAATGGATGAAAGCCTGAAATCAGATTCAGTTGATGCGTTCATTGCATGGGAGCCATATGTATCACAATCTTATATGAGTGGTGATGGTAGTTTGTTAATGTACTCTAGTGATATATGGCCAAATCATCCCTGCTGTGTGGTCATGGCCAATCAGAAATTTATTGATAAAAATCCTCAAATGCTAAGAAAATTTTTGAAAGTCCACTCACAAGCAACCAGTTATGTTCAGTCCCATAAAAATGAAACTAGCATTATAGTGTCACAGAAGCTTGGTGTGAATAAATCCATAGCATCATCCTCACTAACCCATGTTAAATTTACAAGTATACCTGATTCGGAATTTAAGAAAAATGTTAACAAATTGGCGGAATTCATGCATTCATTAGGTTATTTAAGAAATAATCTAACTGATGCTGAAATATTTGATTTTAATTATCTTTAAAAAAGATTATTATAAATGTCGATAACAAAATATTTTTTTATATTCCATATTAACTTTTTTAATATAAATGTTATATTTTTCTTCATTTATTAAATAAATCATGATAAATTAGTTTAATGATCATAGAACATTGTTCAAGTGTTAGTTTTTTCATTCGACAGGAAAGACAGTATAATGATAACCACACTTATAGACATCCCAATGAAGAATGCGCTCTGAAAACCAGTTAAAAGAGCACTTTTTGGAATTATGAGATGATAAGCACCTATGGGTTGCATGATGTCCACCTGGTTTGACTGGGCACTGATTACGCTGTCGAATATTCCCTGAAAAACAACCATACCCATTACCAGGCCCAGATATCGTGCAGTATTCATTAAGCTGGAAAGGTGCTGGCCAATGAAATATATCCAAATGCCTTTCCTCGATTTTCAGGACTGAAACTAAGAGTTACCATCGCTGGAATCACTGAAAGCAACATTGAGGATCCAATACCTTGGATGATGCGGAATAATAGTAAATGATAAAAGTTCAGTGAAACTGCACACAGGTACGTGCCAGAGGCAAAAATAAACAGTCCCATTATGAATATCTTTTTGTAACCAATGAAATCCCCCACTCTTCCAAAAATAAGTAGAAAGCTGGTGAGAATAACCAAATGAATGATCACAACCCATGCGACCATGTTGGTACTTATATCCAGATACTGGGAAAGGGTAGGCAATGAAATGTTAATAATGCCTGCACTTAATGACCATAAAAAAACACCCATAACTAGGGGCAGTAATATGAATAATCTTTGATGTTTTTCAACGGTTTTTTTATTTCTCATTTAATTTGCCAGCGCTTAATAAATATGGCTTAATTTACCTATTAATCCATATTAAATATGGTATCTTGGATTAATTTATCTTTAGAGTTGATTCATAGAGAATTTTTAATAAAAAATGATGTAATAGTGAAATTTAAATTCTTGTTTCGTATTTTACTTATTGAAATAAATCGTAAGATGTGTTCCAAGTTATAGTTAAAGTTCTATTCTCCGGTTAATTCGCTTGCTTAGTCAAATTACTAACTCAAGTCCGGACATGGTGTCTTTTTAAGATTGATATCTTTTGGAATAACAATTCAATTATCAATAACTTCTAATTTAAATATATTCTTTTCCAATCCTTGATTTTGATCTTTATTTTAGTAATTGGTTATTTACTGTTTTTAATGAAATAATGCTTAACCAATTAAGTTTTTTTCTATATTGTCCAGCAAAAAGAACTAATATTATATGGATAAAAAAATTAACAGTTTTTTTTTATTTAACCGTTCATTCCCAAATATATCTTAAATATAACTTAAAATTCCCATAAAAACTATATTTTGTTAATATATGGTTCTAGTAATAAAATATTGGAATTTTAAGTTAAATTAAACTTAGAAATTAATTGAATCTGATAAAAAAATAAATCATTAAAATAAAAAAGTGAATTTCAGTTATTATTTCTAAATAGATGTTTTAATTTAGAGAAAAATGATTCTGTTTCAATTTCTTCTTCTTCATTTACTGAGAAATCGTCATCCATAAAATAATTTTGAGAATCAATTAAATCAATACTTCGAATAACTTTCTCATATTCTCCTCTATCATTTATTTTCCTAGCTTTAACATTGTCATTGAGCATAATATTTAATATATGGATAATTTTTTCCTGTAAGATTGGATTTTCAATAGGAAAAGCAATTTCAACTCTTTTTTCAGTATTTCTCGTCATTAAATCTCCACTGGATAAATAAATGGAAACATCTTCTCCAGTACCAAAACAATAAATCCTGGCATGTTCTAAGAACCTACCTACAATACTAATGACTTCAATATTTTCAGTTTTACCTGCTAAGCTGGGAACTAAACAACAAATACCTCTAACTATTAATTTAATTTTTACACCAGCACAAGAAGCTTTACTTAACATTTCAATCAATTCTATATCGGTTAAAGAATTCATTTTCAGGATAATACTGGCTGGACGATTATTATTAGCCAGTTCGATTTCCCCATTGATTTTTTCGATTAATTTAGGTTTTAATCCAAAGGGAGCAACAAATAACTTTTTATACTCGCCATTTAAATTAGAAATTGCCATGTTTTTAAAGAATAACATTGCATCTTCTCCAATGGCCCGGTTTATGGTAATAAAACTTAAATCAGTGTATAATTTACAAGTTTTTTCATTATAATTACCTGTTCCTAATTGAGTAATATATTGAATTCTATTTCTCTCTTTTCGGGTAATTAAACAGACTTTGGAATGCACCTTATACTCTTTAAAACCATACAAAACCCTACAACCCGCTTCTTCTAATAAACCAGCATAATGAATATTCCTTTCTTCATCAAACCTGGCTCTAAGTTCAATTAAAACAGTCACATCTTTTCCATTTTCACAGGCTTCTAATAAATATTTTATTACCGAGGAAGACCGGGCTAATCTATAAATAGTAATTTGAATGGATATTACATTTTCATCATTAGCTGCCTCTTTTAATAAACTTAAAAAAGGTTCTATAGACTCATAGGGATAGAAAAGTAAAATATCATTCTTTTTTAACTGAGAAATAATCTTTCCTTCTTTAACAGCTTTCGGTATTTTAGGATAATATGGATTAAATGATAATTTATGAAAGACTAACTCATTTTTTTTTTCAACATGCTCATATAAATTAAATACATAACTCATATCTAAAGGACTATTAGAGATTTGTAATTGATTTTTTTCAATATTTAACTGATCACATAGGAATTTTGTTAATAAAGGGTCAGAATATTTATAGAATTCTAATCGGATTGGTGCTAAACGAGTTCTTTTCTTTAAAATTTTTTTCATATACCCTCTATAATCCTCATCTTCATCAATTTGAGAATTAGATAAAGCAATATCTGCATTTCTAGTAACCGAAACTACAGTTTTAAATTCTACATTATAATTTGAAAAGATTTCATTAACATACTCATATATCACTTTTTCTAATAGAATGAACCTCATTTCATCATTTGGAAAATAAATTACCCTGGTTAAAGAGGAAGGGATTGGAATAAGTCCGTATAATATTTTGCTCTTATCATTTATTATTAACATAACATTCAAGGATTTGTTTAATAAATGAGGAAAAGGATGGTGGATATCAATAATTTGGGGAGATAAAACTGGAAAAATATAATTAAAGAAATATTTATTAATAAATTTAGTTTCACTTTTAGTCAAATCATTAAAATCTAAATCCTGAATGCCTTGCTCTTTTAAAAGAGAATGGACAGATTTAAATACATTATCTCTACGTTTATTTAGGAATTTAGTCCTATCAAAGATGGCATCTAATTGATCTTGCGCATTTAAACCAGTTTTATTATCTATATAATCCTCATTAATAAGTGATAAATCATATAAACTTCCGCATCTTACCATATAAAATTCATCTAAATTGCTGGTAAAAATTGACACATACTTTAAACGTTCTAATAAAGGAACAGAACCATCCTCTGCTTCTTCTAAAACTCGATCATTAAATCTTAACCAGGATAATTCACGGTTTTGGGTAAAACTATAATCATCCTTGGACATTTTGGCACCTATTTAACACTTTTTTTAATAAATAGCCTTCTCTAACACTAAATTCACTAATTCGTATTTTTTCACATCCAAAATAAGAAGTAATTGATTCAACTATTAATAAAGCGGGGACTAAAGTGTGAATTTTAGATGGTTTAACCTGTAATATTTTGTTATAAATATCTTTATTATTTAGATTCAATTCATTAAGATTCAATTCGTTTTCTAGTGGTTTTAATAAGTTAACATCTATTAAATCAGCTTTTTTATTCTGCAAATTTAAATCCACTAATATTTTTGCAATGGCACGAATACTTCCCCCTATACCACACATAAAAGGAATTTTTTCTTCATTATTAAGACCACTTTTTTCTAATTCAGAGTATATTCTTTCTTTAATTAAATTAGACTCTTTTTTATTAGGTATCATATCTGAAACATACTCATTATACATTTTTAAAGAACCAACAGGAATACTGTACTTTTCCTTTATTTTTTTATTCTTAAAAAGTACAATTTCAACACTACCCCCACCTAAATCAATTAAAATCCCATTATCCTTTTGGATAGTAGAAATAGATCCACAAAAGCTTAATTCTCCCTCTTCCTCACCAGATAATATGTCAACTTCTATATTTACTTCATCTTTAATAATTTGAATAACATCAGCATGGTTTTCAATATTTCGCAATGAAGCAGTAGAAAAGAAGTTGTAACCTTTTATTTCTAAATAGTCCAAATCAGCTTTCATTTCATTAAGAAGAGTTACTAGTTTTTTAATACCTTTATTAGTTAATTTTCCTTTCTTTATATAAAAGACTAAACCTAAATTTTCTTTTTTTGAAAACATAACGCTTATATCATTATTTTTGCAACGGTAAATGTTCAATTTAACTGTGTTTGAACCAATATCCACAATTCCATATAACATTAAATAACCTCTTTAAAAAACAGAGTAGGTTTCTTCATCAAAGATTAATTATGTTAGGGAAGATATAAAGATGTTTTTATACTAATGAATTAAAGAAAAAGAACAACAAAATGGAAAAAAAGAGATATTTATGCAAAAAATAAAACAATCTTTATTCTCCTTTTTAAAGGGACATAAGAGAAAAATAATAATTTTAACGCATTAAATTTGCTTTAAGATAATTTTATATTTATAATATTTTTGCTTAAAACAACCATAACTTTTTATATTTTGTTCTACATCTAAGGCATATTGTACTTGTTTTTAAAATTTTAACAACTTTTATTAGCATTTTTATTAATGGTGATTTTTATGGATAATGATAATTATGATGTAGTGGTGATTGGAGCAGGGATAAGTGGGCTATTAGCAGCTCTAGCTCTCTCAAAGGAAGGTAAATCCGTATTAATTCTGGAAAAGGAGGAAAATATCGGGGGAGTATGTCGCTCTTATGATGTGGATGGGTATAAAATAGATACTGGGCCTCATGCCATCACCCGCCTGGAGCGTGGACCTTTAAAAGAGCTTATGGACAGATATTTTGATGTTATCCCCCAATTTGTTCCTTTTGGGAAGTATAATGTTAGAATAGGAGATGAAGTAAAACCATTCCCTTGGAATATTAATTCTTGGCTAACATTTGGGTTGATTCCTAAAACAGATCGTTTATTGATAATGAAATCATTGTTCAATACTCTTTATCTGCTAAATGCTGGTAAAAATTTGTCTGATATTTCTATACAGGAACTGATTCCAGAAAATATTTCTTCTACCACTAGAAGGTTTTTAAATTGGATCTGTTATTTTTTAGTAGGAACCTCTATTGAAAACACAGCTATTTCTCGTTTTATAGATAATAAAACTAATAAAGGAAGTCCAATTAAATATATAGGTAGTTTATATGATCTTTTTGTTACAGAAGGTGCTCAAGATCAGGGCTATCCCAAGGGCGGTCTTCTGTCTATTATTAACTCTATTTTAATATCTTTTCCAAAAAATGTGAAAATTAACAATAATGAAGAAGTGGTAAAGATTCAGTGTAGTGAGAAAGTTGAAAAGGTCATTACCAATAAATGTTCTTATAACTGTGATACTGTTGTTTATTCTGGATTTGCTTCTGATTTACCGCATTTAATTGATGATTTACCTCATGAATATGCTCAGAATTTAAATAAAATTAAAAAAGTTAATTCATTGACTATTTGGTTAGGTTTAAATAAAAAAATCTTTGAGAATTATGGCTCGGAGATGTGGATTGATTCAGATCCTTATGCCTGGATGGTTCCTGTGTCGAATTTTGACTCTTCTATGGCCCCTAAAGGAAATCAACTTGTTGGATTTGCTTTTACTATCCCTGAGGACTATGATACCATGGAAATTAGAAAAAAAGCATTAAATTCCATAATAAAAATCCAACCAGATATTGAAAAGCATATTGAAATGATTCATTATCAGGATTTAATTCCTGAAAAGGCTGCATGGGACATTAATTCTGGTTTTGGTGATGTAGAAACACCTATTAATAATTTGTATTGTGTAGGCACCGACACTGAAAAAAGAAGTGCAGGAGTCAGCAGAGCGGCTTATTCTGTCTTGAGATGTTTGGAAATCATGGAATCTGAGGGAAATATCAATCAATTCCAGATATTCAATGAAAAATTGGAGTTAGCTGCTAAATAATTTTCCTAACCACTTTTTCTTTATTTCTTAATTAATTTTTTAAAATTTGCTGATTAATTTGATTTAGATCAAATATTTTTAAATTTATTTCTAAAATTTGCGATTTGCAAAAAGCAAAACTATTTTTATCGCTATTTTTAAAAATCAATCTGGTGAGAAGATGAAACAGTGGTACCAGGAATTATTCTCCAATTATGCAGAAAAATATGAATATGAATCTTTTGTACACGGAACACAAGGTGAAGTTGATTTCATTGAAAAAGAGATAGATTACAATAAAAAAACCAAAATTCTTGATATTGGCTGTGGCACTGGTCGCCATGCTATTGAACTGTGCAAAAGGGGTTATTCTGTAACTGGAGTGGATTTATCCGATTCTATGCTTAAAAAAGCTGCTGAAAACGCACATAATGAAGGATTAGACATTGATTTTATAAATGCTGATGCTCGTAATTTACCTTTTGAGAATGAGTTTGACCTGGTTATCATGATCTGTGAAGGGGCCTTCCCTCTCATGGAAACTGATGAAATGAACTTTGAAATACTTAAAAATGCAGCGAAGGCTTCAAAATCAGATGGAAAATTGATATTTACCACATTAAATGGTCTTTATCCTCTTTTTAACTCTGTAAAGGACTTTATAAATTCCAATTCCACCACCCAGACTAATAATAACAATACTTTTGATCTTATGACTTTCAGGGACAGATACCAGCTGGAAGTAGAAGATGATAATGGCCAAAAACTTGCTTTAGAATGTGATGAGAGATATTATGTCCCTTCAGAAATAGTCTGGCTTTTAAAATCATTGAATTTTACTAAAATTGATATAATGGCCTGTAAATTAGGCGAATTTAGTCGAGATGATCCTTTAACTAGGAAGACTATGAAATGCTGGTAATTGCGGAATTATAAATTTTAAAGATAATGTATTGCGTCGTGATTAAATGAAGTTAATACCACTAAAAGAGAATATTGAGGATTATATTCGCTTATCAGAGATAATTGATTTTGATAATCAATCGATGGCAAAAAAGGCAATGGAATTATCAAAAGGAATGAAAACAGATATTCAAAAAGCAAAATCAATCTACGAATTTGTACGGGACGAAATTAGCCATTCATCAGATATTAACAGCAATGAAATTACTTACAGAGCTTCCGACGTTTTAAATAAGGGTCATGGGTTATGCTTTACCAAATCTCATTTAATGGCGGCCTTTCTAAGAGTTGTGGGTATTCCAGCTGGATTTTGCTACCAGAAATTATCTCTGGACGAGGGAAATATATTCCATGGTTTAAATGGCGTATTTATTGATGAAAAATGGATCCGGTTAGATGTTAGGGGCAATACTGGTGAAATAAATGCTCAATTTTCATTAAATGAAGAAAAATTAGCTTATATTCCTCAAGAAGAAATAGGGGATGTTGATTATCCTTATATTTATTCAAATCCTTGTCATGAAATAATTGAAATACTCCAAAGCAATTCCAAGTTGGATGAGGCTATAGATCACATAATGAATTTAATATAATCTGATTTAGAATCTATTTTCATCCTATGAATAATAATAATAATAATAATAATAATAATAATCAATTATTTTAACTTTTAAGGTGATATTAATGAAAAATTATGTGCATGGTTATTCTAAAAGAGAATCAGAACGTCTGGAGGATCAGGCTGATACACTCTCGGAAATACTTCATCATGATACTTTTTTCCCTACAGGAAGCAAAGTTTTAGAGGCAGGATGTGGTATAGGTGCCCAAACAGTTATAATAGCTAAAAACAGTCCAGATGCTAGTATAACCTCTATTGACATTTCAAAAGAATCATTAAATGCAGCAAAAAATTTAATTGAAAAAGAAGGAATTAAAAATGTCCAGTTTAAACTGGCAGATATAATGGACCTACCCTTTGAAAAAGAAAGTTTTGACCATATCTTTATTTGTTTTGTTTTAGAACACCTTTTAGATCCAGTAATCGCCCTCAAAGAGCTTAAAAAATATTTAAAAAAAGGAGGCTCTATCACGGTTATCGAAGGCGATCATGGGTCCTGTTATTTCCATCCAGAAACTGAAGAATCCGTAATGGTCTGGAATTCTTTAATCAAGGCTCAAGAAGATTTGGACGGGGATCCTATGATCGGAAGGCGTATTTATCCTCTTTTAGAAGACGCTGAATTTAAAGATGTTCATGTAACTCCCAGGATTGTATATGTAGACCAAAGCAAGCCTGAATTGGTGGATGGTTTCATAAAAAAGACCATAATAGCTATGGTTGAAGGGGTAAAAAATCAGGCTATTGTTTCTGGCCTGTTGAAAAATGGACAATGGGAAAAAGGAATAGATGATCTATATAAATCTGCAGAAAAGGATGGAACATTCTTTTACAATTTTTTTAAAGGGTCTGGAATAAAATAATTTTAAGAAAGGTTAATTTTAAAAAGTTTTCTTTTTTGATAAATCTTTTTCATTTTATATACAATTATTATCTATTTTTATGCATAAGAATTAATTACCTAATGGAGAATATGTCTAAATAAGGAAAAACTGTGTGATAATATGAAAATATCTGTTATTTTGGCCCACCCACATAAGAAAAGTTTCAACTATGCTATTTATGAAACTGTTTTAAAAACTCTCAAAAAGAATGGGCATGATGTAAGGGCCCATGATCTATATTATGAAAAATTTAATCCCTTGCTAGAAGGTTTTGAACTGGTTAATGGTGAAACATCTGATTGGAGAATAATTCGACATAGGGAAGAGATTAAAGAAGCCGATGGGATTATAGTCATCCACCCCAACTGGTGGGGCCAGCCACCTGCTATTTTAAAAGGATGGATTGATCGTGTACTTCGCTCTGGCGTGGCCTATGAGTTTCATGAGGACGATGATGGTTCTGGAGTTCCTAATGGTCTTTTGAAAGCAAAATTGGCCATGGTATTTAATACGGCTAATACTCCTGAAGAAAGGGAGAATGAAGTATTTGGTGATCCACTAGAAAGGATATGGAAGGACTGTGTTTTTGATTTTTGTGGTATAAAAAACTTTTATCGAAAAATGTTCCGGGTGATGGCCAGCAGTCCACTTCAAGAACGAGAAAAATGGTTGAATGAAGTAAAAAAACTGATTAATACTTATTTTCCTGATGAAAACCAGAAAATCGAAAATAAATTTAATTAAAGAAGTTTATGAAATAAGAATTTAATAATATTGAACCATGGAAAATGATTTCAATTAATAAAGAAATAATCAAAATAAAATGATTATTTATTTCCTTCTTCTTTTAAATTCATCTAAAAGTTCATCTAGTTCTATCCCTTTATAAACCAGCAGTAATAATGAGTGAAAAATCAAATCGGCCGATTCATATACTAAATTATCATTATTTTTAGATGCAATGATGACTTCTGCTGCTTCTTCCCCTATTTTTTCCAGTATTTTATCTTCTGCAGCCTTTTTATCATCTTGCATTATTTTTGAGGTGTATGAATCAATGGGATTATCTCTACGATTTTCTAAAATCTGGTATATTTCTCGTATAATATCTTCATTAGCCATTTTTCTTCCTCTTTTTATCTCTCATACTGCGAGTAATGGCAATTAATGGATGTTGAGCATCATCTATGATTTCTATATCATCAAAAGAAAATATTCCATTTAAATCGGCTGTTTTTTCCATGCCCAGTTTTAACTCCTGTTGTAAATCAATAACATAAGAATCTATTTCCTGACACCCTAAGGTGCGAGCTGCCACGGTCCGGTGGTGACCATCAACCAGTACAAAACGTTCGCCTGTTTTTACTACAATTGTAGGTTCAGCTAGGCCTCTTTTTAGCTCATATGTTCTTCCTTGGAGCTCGTCTGCGTATACTTTATCTTGAGTTGGCCTAAGGCGCTGTGTAGGGACTTTCATCCGCTTTACTTCAGTTTTAATCCCATAAAGTTGTTCAAGGGTCTTTTTGAAGTAATTAACTTTCATAGGTGTTGATCTTTCAATGTGGGATCTTACTATGTCGGTATTAGTTATAATTCCTACTAATGAGCCTTTTTTATCAATAACTGGTAATCGGGATATTCCCATTCTAAACATAACTCGGGCAGCGTCATTAATGGACATATCTCGATCAGCTACCACTACATTGGTAGACATTATATCGTGCACTAATTTTCGCCGGTCTTTTAGTAAAAGGTCAAAAGCAGTGACCATTCCAATAACCGCCCCATTTTTTTTCACGGGGAATCCATCGTGACCACTATCTTTCATAAGTTGAATTATATCTTCATTTGGAGTTTCTGGAGGGACGGTAATAACTTCTTTTGTCATATAATCTTTAACTAAAGGTTTATTGCTCATATTATTTCTCCATAATAATTCATTTCTACCTTTCTTCACACCAAATTTCTATTTTGAAATTGACTAAGCGAAAAATTATAACATTTCTTTTAAAAACTCTACAGTACGACCGGGTTCTGCTTTTCCTCGAGTAAAACGCATTACTTGTCCTACTAAGAAGTTTAAAGCGGCAGACTTTCCTTCATGATAATCAGCAACTGCTTCTGGATTTTCATCAATGACTTTTTGAGCGGCTTGAATTACTTCGTCCTCATTTACAATACCAATTAAGCCCATTTTCTCAGCAATTTCTTTTGGAGACTTGGAACTGTTTGGCATATTCTCTATAATTCGTTGCCCTACTTTAGTAGTCACTTCTTTCTTTTGAACCATTTTTAGCAGTTCAATTACTTGTTGTGGGGTTATTCCACTTTCATCAAAGCTTATTTTGTTGTAATAAAGAACTCTTTTTAATTCGTCCCTCATCCAAAGGGCGGCGAACTGTGGATCCACACTTTTAACTACTTCTTCAAAAGTATCGGCCAGTTCAAGTTCAGAGGTAAGAACTTTTGCTGGTTCTTCAGCAATATTATACTGTTCCATAAACCTTTTAACTTTGATATGCGGTGGTTCTGGCATTTTTTCTCTGATACCTTCCACTTGTTCTTCTTTAGCCTGCATTGGCGGTAAATCAGGGTCTGGAATGAATCTATAATCCTCTGCTCCCTCTTTAAGTCGCATGGAAACAGTTATCATTTGTGCTTCCAGAAAGGCACGGGTTTCTTGAGTAATTTCCACCCCTCGTTTTAGAAGATTTTTCTGGCGAACCATTTCAAATTTAAGTGCTTTGTAGGCTCCCTTAATAGAGTTTATATTCTTTATTTCTACTCTTTTACCGCCTTCTAGGGAAATATTTACATCGGCCCGCATGGTACCTTCTCCACGAGCATCACCACTGTATTCCAGCACTCTGATAAGTTCCCTTAAGAAAGCTCGAGCTTCTTCCGGTGATTTCATGTCAGGTTCAGTCACAATTTCAATTAATGGTATTCCAGAACGATTAAAATCAACAATTCCTAAATCTGGTTTGTACTGACCTGGATCTTCTTCCATATGCACTTCTCTTATTCTAACACCATTTAAATCTCCTTCATATCCAATAGGAACTGAAGTACGTTGGTATCCCGAGGGAAGATCCGGGTAATTATAATGTTTTCTCATGAAGTAAGTAACATCATCTGCAATTTTACAATCCAGCATCATGGCGATTTTAAGAGCGCCCTCCAGGGCATTTTCATTGGTGGGGAATGGTTTAGCACCGGGTTGGTTTAAACAAACGTGACAAATATTGGTATTTGCTGGTGCATCCTGATAGTTGGTGTGACAATCACAGAAGAGTTTAGAATCAGTTTCCAGTTGAACGTGAATTTCAAGTCCGCATTTCATTTTAATAGTAATCCCTCCTCTAAATCTGCTTGTTGCAGATTATAACGTTTAAATTCAACGTTGAAAGGTATTTGAGTATTATTTTAAATTAGATTTTGAGTTAGATATTTTAATTAATTTACTTTATTAATTTAAAGGAGCATCTATGAATTATTAGAATTTAATTCATTTTAAATCCCGTTTTTTGTAATTTATCTGAACATTTAAGTATTCTAAATATAACTAATTTCATTTTAATATATTATTCATTTAAAGATTTGTTTTTTAAACACATATCAATGTATCTTTTTATATAGGGTTCCAATTCACCAGCGGGAGGTCCATTTAAAAGCTTATCAAAATCAGTAAAAGTTCCTTTCAGATTTCTACCGGCCCAGTGAACTTCTTCTTCTACCCTTTTCCCGTAGCGGGTTCCAAACATTTTAAAAAGAGGAAATTTTGTTAATCCATTGGCCCCTGCAAGAATCAAAGGCCCCATATTGGCCAGGTTATCCACCCAGGTTCCACAGATTATTTCAAGCTTAGGGAATGTTATTCTGGTGGCAGCTACTACTCCTGCGTAATATAGTGATGCAGGTTGGGATTTATTTTCAAAAGGTGTTCCTGCATGGGGGTTTAATGAGTAAAATATGACTCGATCAATTTTAAGATCATTAATAAGATTAAAAAGATATTTTAAATCGGAAGGTGTCTCGCCCAGGCCTAAAATAATGGTTATGGCTTTTTTAAACCCTAAATCTCCGGCTATATTCAACATTTCACTAATATCTTCTATGCTTTTGCTGGGACAGACTTTTTTTTGCTTTTGGGGATTGGCCATTTCCACAGCACCAGTAATTCCTGCGATTTCTTCCCCATAATCTTCTAGATCTGGTGTAATTCCTATATTCAACCAAACTGGTTTTTTGGTTATGCCATAAATCTGCTGGGCAATGGATTTAATTTCTGAAGTACTAAATGAACCGTATCCTCCTGATAGAAATTCTATATTCCATCCCATGCGCCGGCAAAGTTCTGCTTCAGCTAATATGGCATTAACTTTTCGTCGGGCAGTTTTAGGATCTTTAATATTTTGTTTTTGGGTGCTCATATAGCAGAAGGCACAATCTCCTTTATCACACCACCAGGAAAGGAAAATAGCTCTTTCCAATGTTATATCTAAACCATGTTCATTAATTGTTATTTTATTGGCCTTTTCCATTAGTTCGAGAGTTTTAAACTCTTCTAATTTCTTTATAACTTGCATACTGCACCTTAAGTTCAAAATATTTGATTAATAAACATTAACTTATGACTTTAATTAATTTTTAGTAATTCTATAATTTTTTAATATTTTTAATAGATTATTAAAATTATTTTAATAGCCTATTTTGATAGTTATATGTATTTTTTTGAATTCATATAGAATAAAATAATAGAATATAAATTAAATAGATGGAATAAGTATTTACATTATACTCCTCATTTAAAACATATTAAACTAGTATACTTTAAATTAAGAATTATCAAATAATGAAAATTAATAATTGATAATAAGGATGGAATAATGGTATATTGCTCTAATTGTGGCGAAAAAAATAAAAATGGCAATAAATTTTGTTCAAACTGTGGTGAACCTTTAAATTCGGCCCATTCAGAACCATCTAAACCCATTAAATCTCGCTTGAAATCTCAAGAGTCTTACTCAAAAAGTCAACCATATGCTGTGCGACCTTCTAAAATGGAAAATCGTTATGAGCCTCCAAAAGTTACATTTGAATGGAATGTTGTTATTGTGGGTGCCTTAATTTTGGTAATTGTGGCAGGGATTTTAGGCAGGATTTTACCTATTTTAGCCATTGTTATTGCGGCAGCTATTGCAATTATTTATGCATTATCTGCTACTCGTAAAATGGCTACTATTGTTGTGATAATACCTTTAATAATGGTCATGGCTGCTTCAATTTTTGCACTTTTTAGCTTGTAATGAATTTAAAAAAATAATTTAGTTTCAGCTAAAACATTTATTTTGTATCATTATTTGTCATATTATTATGAATTAAGCAAAATTTAATGAAATTTAGCTGATGAAAAGAGGATTTATTTGTAAAAATGATCCTGCACCCAAAACGTTTATATACAATGACTATCAACCTAATTATACTCCCATAAAGGGCTATGTTTTAGAAGGCTGTAAACATAGGGCTTTGGTTTGTAAGCTTGATTTACAGGCTTTACTTGGCAAGTGCCGCCGTAGCTCAGTAGGTAGAGCGTTCGGCTGTTAACCGATTGGTCACAGGTTCGAGCCCTGTCGGCGGCGTCCTTGGGCCCATAGCTTAGCCAGGTAGAGCGCCCGGCTCATAACCGGGCGGCCATGGGTTCGAACCCCATTGGGCCCACTTTAAGTATGCCTTTATATATAACAACAAACCTAATATAAATTAAATAAATTTAATATTATATTCACATGCTCCGGTGGTGTAGTCCGGCCAATCATTTCGGCCTTTCGAGCCGAAGACTCGGGTTCGAATCCCGGC
>JAHFBZ010000048.1 GCA_023249725.1 Methanobacteriaceae archaeon | reverse complement strand
GACTTTCTCCAATTTTTGCCGGGCGTCCTTGGGAACTTCTATTTCATCAATAAAAGCACCAACTGGTGGTTCAAGTTCGATAAAATCTGTTTGAAACTCTTCTTTGATGTTTTCATAGGCCCGCTCTCCATAAGACCCGTCAGTTACTATGGCTATTTTAATCATAATGGTCCTCCACTAACTTAAAATCTATTAAAATCTATTAAATCATTTTTTAACTATTTTAAATCTCTCTACTAAATTCTTTTTTTATCCAGCCCTGGATTCCATCTCTTAAATTTCTGAAAGATTCTAATCTGGCTTTATCATCACCTTTAAATTCACGAGGGTCGGGAAATTCCTGATGGATATGAGTTTTACCTCCAATAAAAACCGGACAGGCCCCTTCATCACATAGGGATACTACATAATCAAATTCCTGGCCTTGGAATTTTTCCAGACTTTTTGATTTATTTTGGGAAATATCAATGCCTATTTCACTTAGGACTTCTATGGTAAGGGGATTAATTTTCAGGGGTTCTGATCCGGCAGAGTAAACTTCATAATGATTGCTATAGGTATTTTTTAGTAAAGCTTCCGCCATCTGGGACCGTCCTGAATTATTTTTACATATGAAAATGACTTTTTTCTTATTTGATGCCATTTAAACACCTTTTGAAGGGGATAAGTAACTATTAAATTTTTTTAATTGATTTATTCAACACGATCTTTAATTATCTTTTTAATTTCCACCACGCATTTTTCACCAGATTCACCTAAGCGGGCCACGCCACCTGGTTTCAAGTCATTTTCTTGCAAGGGAGTCATGACATTCATACTTTCTGCAACTTTAACTCCTTTATTGGCCAATATAATATCCACACAAGAATGCTCACATCCATTTACGGCCATTATGGGATATTTTTTTATAATCTCCTTAAAACCTTCTTTATCTGCAGATGTAGCAGTAATACAGACGGATATGATATCTGGTGATTCTTCTACAATATCTGAACAGGAAGCTCGGACCACGAGGCCGTAGGGACTCATTCCATTACAGGGACACAGGGCAATTTTTTCTTTTTCCATTCTATTTCTCTCCTAATTCGAATAATTATTTATAAGACTCTGGGCACGATTTTTAAATTAAATCACTTAAATTTTCAATTAATTTTAGTAATTGATCACTGGTGAGCTGGTAATGGATCCATAGTCCTTCTTTACGGCCCTTAATAAAACCAGCTTTTTTTAAAACATTTAAATGATGTGAAATGGTTGATTGAGGTTTTTCCAGAACGGCAATTATTTCACAAACGCATAACTCACCATCTCGGAGCAAATACAATATTTTAAGCCGGGTGGGGTCTGAAATTGCCTTGAATATCTCTGTTTTATCCTGTAATTGATTATCGTCCGGAATTTTAGTTATAGTTTCTTTTAATCTTTTAATCTGACCATTACAAGGGTTTCCTTCGCCAGTAATTTCACATGTTTTCAAATAAATCACCTTATGTTCAACTTTTATTTAGGCAATCAGGACAAATATATTCCTCTTTATCAGTTTTAAACACTTTATCACATTTTTCACATATGGCTTCTTTAAGATGAGATTCTTTTTGCACGGTTAGCCCCCACTTGCATGAAATGCCACCTCTGCTGTGGGTGTTTTTCATTCTCACCTTTTCATTTTCTTCTTTAACCATCAAATCACACATGTTAAGATTAAACGCATTTATTTTTGTTTTTTGATCTTAATTTAGCACTCATTTTGTCAAATTTAATTTTAACATGCTCATATCCTTTGGTATGGAAGGGACAATCTTCTATACAGTAAGTACATCCCTGACTACAACCTATGCACAGTTTTTGCACCAGTTCCGTTTCATTATTTCCACAGCAGGTTTCTTTTTCTAGCAGTGCTTTTTCAGGGCAGGCCTTAACACAGTTACTGCATCTATTACAGTAATCACTTATCCAGGAATACTTATTTTCGCTTTTCACAGGTAAATTTGCTATACTGACGAATATAGCAGAAATTTTAAGTCTAGGGCCAAGCTCGGGGGTCATGAGAAGACCACTTTTCCCTATCCATCCTAATCCTGCTTTTTGAGCCAGGGGGGAGAAATTAACCATACCTTCGTAAGGATGGGCCACCTGGGTGTTGTAGCCATTTTTTCGAAGATAATCTGAAATTTTATAGCTTATTTCACCTAATTTAGCATAAGCAGCATTATTTAACTCCTGGGCTTCCTCCCCGGGGGCAGTAGCAATGATATCTTCACTCATGGGCATGGTCAATACAATGGTGTGGGGATAAGGGATGAATTTATCTTTAATTAACAAATCGGAAGTAATTTGGGTGTATCCTATGCTACTAATTCCCAGTGATTTAGTATAGCTCTCAAATTCTTTGATAAAATCTTCAGATGCCAGAAATTCTGCATTTTCTGGATTATTAACCTGTGATTGATCGGGATATTCTACATCTCCACATCCACATCCGGAGTCATCTGTTTCTGCCGGTGATTCATCACAACCACATCCACTATTTTCAGGAGATTCTTTCTCGTTTTCTGAGGATTTTTCATCACATAAGCATTCTGCATTTTCTTTAAGTGCATCCAATTTATTTTCTTCTGATTCGGCATAATATTCATTATTCTTGGACTCGCATCCACATTTATTATTATCCATAGTTCAACCTCGTAAATATTTTTCATTTCAAAATTGTAAATTATTCTTATTTCACGGCTTTGAGTTGTATACTGGTGATTTTTCCTATAATGCGTTCGTCCATATTGATTTCGGTGAAAAAGTGCTGTTCTAATATTTCCACATCTTTAAAACCAGTTTTTTTAATGGTGTTTAAATAATCATTCTTTTCAATGGCCCCACCAACACATTCAGACCAGGCCCGGAAGTTTTTTCGTATTTCATTGGGAACAGGGCCTTCAGTGACTAGATCAGAGACTAAAATTCTCCCGCCAGGCTTTAAAACCTGGTAAACTTCATAGTATGCCTTATTTTTATCAGGGGTGAGATTTATGACGCAGTTACTGATTATAACATCAATGGTGCTCTCTTCAATTGGTAAATTTTCGATTTCACCTAATCTGAATTCTACATTACGATATCCACCATTTTTAGCATTTTTAATAGAAGTTGCAACCATGTCCGGTGTCATGTCCACTCCAATGACTTTTCCTTCATCTCCCACTTTATTGGCTGCCAGGAAAACATCTATACCTCCACCGGAACCTAAATCCAGTACGGTCTCCCCTTTCTGAATTTCGGCCAGTGCAGTGGGGTTTCCACATCCTAAACCAAATAATGCCTCTTCAGGAATACTTTTAAGTTCTTTGGTACTGTATCCTACTGCCTGAGCCTGTTCAGTAACTGAATCTGTTACTGAACAGCATGAACAAGAGGAATTTTCTTTTTTTGCTATTTTGGAATACCTGTTTTTCACGAATTCCTTGATTTCTTTTTCCTGCATTTTAAAACCCATCAAAATTTTAATTTAATCATTTATGGTGAAATTTTTATTCGATTTATTTCCATATATCCAAATTCATGGATATAATCACTATATCTAAATATATGGATATGGTATATAAATGTTCTGTTGATTCTTAAGAGACAATTATTATAAGAATTAAATTAAAATCGACCAATTATTATCTTAAATTTAATGGGAACCATTATGGGCTGTTTTATCTAGCTAATTTTTTATTCTTTTAGGCATCCTGAGGATTATAATTCCCATAACTTATAAGGCAAAATTTACAGAAATTATATCAAATTTTAATTTCCTACAGGAGAAAACAACAAAATGAAAGTAGTAGTAATTGGTGGAGGGGCCGGTGGGCTTTCCACAGCTTCCAACATACGTAAATACGACGAAAATGTTGAAATAACTGTTATAACTCGGGACGAGCACATTGCATACTCTCCATGTGCAATACCCTACGTATTGTGCGGGGATGTAGATTGCTTTGAAAATATAATCATGCATGAACCAGAGGATTATCTGGAGCGGAATATCGATGTTATAATTCAAGCAGAGGTAGTTGAGGTAAAAGAAGCGGAAAATACTATTAAATACCATCTACAAGAAGGCCGAAATGATGTTGAAAAGGAATTAAAATATGATTATCTAGTAATTGCCACAGGAGGTTCTCCTTTTATTCCACCTATGGAAGGGTGTTACTTGGATGGAGTTTTCAAAATCCGAACAATTAAAGATGGAAAACAAATAATGAGATGGGCTGAAAAAAGCAAAAAAGCTATTGTGGTAGGTGCTGGATTAATTGGCCTGGAAATTGCTTTTGGCCTTAAAAATATGGGCTTGGATGTCACTGTGACCGAAATGCTTCCTCAAATTGTTCCTCGCTCCCTGGATCCAGACATGGCCAAAATAGTCCAAAATTACATTGAGAAAAAGGGAATAAATGTAATTTTAGGAACACCTATTGAAAAAATCACTGGGGAAACACAAGTGGAAGGTGCCATATTTGGTGATGAAGAAGAAATAAGAACTGATATGGTTATTTTAGCTACTGGGGTGCGCCCGGAAACCACTATGGCTAAAATGGCGGGTTGTGATTTGGGAAGATGGGCCATCGAAGTAAACGAGAAGATGCAAACCTCGGTTCCCAATATATATGCTGTAGGGGACTGTGTTGAGGTATATGATGCCATAACTGGCCATAATACTCAATCTCCTTTAGGTTCCACTGCAGTAAGACAGGCTAAAATTGCGGCCCGGAATATTGTGGGGATTGATGCTAAATTTAACCCGGTTTTGAACTCCATGGTATCTCAGGTAGGTAATCTGGAATTTGGAGCGGTTGGTTTGACCAAAACCTCGGCCTTGCAGAATGGAATAAAAGTAATTTCTGGCAAAAGTAAGGCCCTTACCAAGGCCCGTTATTATCCTGGGGCAAAAAGAATTGATGTAAAAATGATCTGTGATATAAAAGGACGAATCATAGGCTGCCAAATCATCGCTGAAGAGCGAGTGGCCGAAAGAGTGGACACCATGTCTCTGGCCATTGCCCAGGAAATGACTTGTTCAGAATTGGCCAATACAGAATTTTCATATGCTCCTCCAGTTTCTATGGTGATAGATCCAATTATTCTAGCAGCAGAGGATGCTTGTGCCAAACTGCAACGTATGCATAAAAGAAAGGAAAATAAAAAGGATTCAAACCACAATATCTCGAATAATCTTAAATCTTGATTATTTTGGAGATATTTTGAAAATTAAAACCTTTTTTCCTTATTTTTTCCTGTTTATTTTATTTAGCAACAATTTCTTTCTCTTTAGAGCTTAATCCCATTAAATATCCTCCAAATCCAATCAACCACAGCACTATGGGGTAAGCGACCCATCTTTCAACTCCGCCCCCTCCCATAATTGGTATAAAAATACTTGCTGTAAATAAGAAAAACAGGCCAGTAATTCCAAATAAAACGGATAAATATTTAAATGGCGAATTAATCAGGCGGTAAGAGTAAATAGCTGATAATCCTCCGCTGATGAATGTAGTAAGAGCAAATAAGGGGTGCTGAGGATTCACATTTCCTGGAAATATTCCCACACCTAAAGCACCTAATCCTAATAATCCTATTAGAATTGTCACTATTTTATCATTTAAGGCCCTAAATAAGAAATAAGTACCTAAAAGAATTAAAATACCAACTATCCTCATGCTAAAATTGAATATGGTAGCGGATGGGTGGGTTATGATACTGTTTGGTGGTTCGGTGGCCCCCAGATCACTAATCATACTATCTGACGTGGTGTAAGTATATTTTTCAGGATAGAAAGTCTCAGCGGTAATAATCCCCATCAAAATTATAGAACCTGCCAGGAAAAAAAGAAGCCCGGCCCGAGTGAGATTTAATTTATTAGAAGTGTCTTGGGTATTATTAGTCATAGAATCACATTTTAGGAAGTTTTTTTATATAAATTGAATATTCCTATTTCATATTTAATATTCTAATTTATAATGTCTTCTAATAATTAAATCCTATTTAAAGAATAAAAAGAGCTTTAATAGATAATCCGAATAAATCTGCTTTATAAAAAATCAATAAAATGGATTTAAAATTCTTTTTCACCCATTTCATTTAATTTTTTTATTTTATTTTTTATTTTAATGGTTCTTTTCCGGTTTATTTCAGAAATAGGGGTAAGTACTATGTGATGACCAAAGTCTTTTTGAGTTTTTTCTATTCGATAACGAAAGCCACTAACTTCTTCTAAAGCTGCTGCAGCAGTATTAGAATAGGGACAGGTGGTAATTAATACGGACTGGTCTTCTAACTTACTGCATGTGCCGAAAAATCTACAATTTTTTACTTCTATTTCTACCGTATCTTCTTTAATTTCATAATCCATATCCCTGGCAAATCTATTGACATTAATAAAATAATCCTTAACCATTTCCAGAGCATGTTCTTTATTATCAAGTGTTATACCTTGACTTTTCAACTGAGTAATGAATAATTTACCTATCTCCCTGGTGACAGCGCAGGATCCTCTCCCACATATTTGCCATAAGCTCTGGGTAAGGGCCATTATCATGATATTTTGAGGGGCCTCTCCCGGAGGAACTGGTGAATCTTCACTCAGTGGATAAAAATTTTCCTTTCCCACACCACATTGAGGACACACCCAGGTAGAAGGCAGATCCTCTAAATCAGTTGCGGCTGCAATGTTCTGTTCGGGGTCGCCTTGTTTTGAATCGTATATATAACTGCATATTTCGCAATGATATTTCATTTTAACACACCATTGTATGATTAGATTAATAAGAATGAACTTAATGAGTATTTAGAGATTTTTTAAAATAATAATACTATAATTGTTAATTAAATTACAAAAATTAAATAATTTAAAAAAATTAAAGGAAATGGAGAGAATTAGATGATTGCTTGGAGGCGGCACATCTTATTAAAATATTAATTGAATGGATTTCAATTAAAAGTATCTCTCCAGTAATCCCTGTAACATTTTGGCGTGTCTTCCTTCATCTCTAGAACTTTCATCAAAGAAATCATGGGCCGGATCAATATCACATTCTTTAGCCAGTTTGGCTGCTGCCTTTTTCTCATTGTTGGCCATGGTTTCGCCTTCCAACATCATTTCCAGGTTTTCTTTTAAGGAAGTTTTGATAACACCGTTTAATTCAGCAAAATGCGATGCATGTTCTGCTTCTTCCCAGGCAATGGTTTTCAAAGTTTCAGCAATTTCAGGAAGTCCTTCTCTTTGGGCTAATCTGCCCATGGCCAAGTAAATTCCTACTTCCTGACATTCACCATTAAAATTGGCAGCCACAGCTTTTTCTAAGTCAGTTCCTTTACAAATTCCAATTTCGTGTTCGTTTATAATTTCCATATTTTATTCCTCCAAATGGTTTATTATTTTTGTGAGTTTAATGCCCGGTTTCCCGGGACATTTATTTATTTTATTTTTCATTTTCGCTGTAAGGTTAGGGGGAAGCGAAATATTAAATTTGATTTTATTTTAATTCAATAATTTATTTGGCCTGATTTAATTAAAAATCAGGCCTGGTGATTCAACTTGTATATTCGGCTGGATTTAATGGTATTAAATGGTATGAACTTTTTATTTTCTAGATGTAGGTTATTATAAGGTTTTAACTTCCTGAGCCAGTTTTTTACCCACTTCAAAGATGGCATCCAGCTCGTCCTGGTCAGGAACATATAATATTTCGTATTGTTCCTTGACATTGAATCCGCAGTCAGTTAAATCCTTGGCCAGACTAGCCGGTGCTCCTCCTTGGCCACCCATAGATCCAAAGGTGACTGCCAATCTTTCTCTTCCAGTACGGTCGAATTTCAATCCGCGGAGATAGTAAATAAGGTCTCCCACACTTGGGAATGGTTCATCATAAATGGTTGGTGCACCCAACGCGATAGCTTTACTGTCCAGTATAGACTTAACGATCTCACTTCGCTCATCTTCGTGGAGGTAGTAGATTTCCACGTTCACTCCCTCACTCATTACACCTTCAGCCAGTGAATGTGCCAGTTTCTGTGTAGAGGAATGCATGGTATCGTATATGATGGTGACTTTGTCCTCGCACTTTCCAGTGGCCCATTCACTGTAGGCTCCAATAACTTTCATAGGGTCAGTCCAGATTTGACCGTGTGATGGTGCAATCATTTTTATTTGTTCTAATAATCCCAGATCGGTGACTTCCTGGAATTTTTTCAACACTAATTTGGATAGTGGTGTAATCAGGTTGGCATAGAACTTTTTAGTGGCGTCCATCAGAACGTATTCTGGAATTTCGTGATCATATCTTTGTGGGAAGCACAGATGCTGTCCAAATGCGTCGTTAGGGAACAATATTCCGTCTTCCACCAGCAAGGTGAACATGCTGTCTGGCCAGTGCAATAGGAAAGCTTCTAAAAAGGCTAGAGTTTTTCCTCCCAGTTCCAGAGCTTCACCCGTACCGACTTTCACGAATTCGGCCCCTTCCAGTGCAGGGAAATGCTTTAAAAGACCAGGAATTGCAATTTCTGTGCAGTAAATAGGTGCTTGTGGGAATTTTTCATGTAATTCTACTAGTAATCCACTGTGATCTTTTTCCACGTGGTTTTGAACAATAACATCAATATTAACTTCTCTTCCCTCTTGTTGGAATGCGTTTTCGATTCTAGCATAGAGTTCTGGGAATTTTCCAGGGTAGGCATTGTCAATTAAGGCCACTTTTTCCTCACCGAAAACAAGGTAGGCATTGTAGCTGGTTCCATTCAAGGTGTATCCATGGTAAGTTCTCAAATCCCAATCTAATACTCCTACCCAGTATACACCATCAGTAATCTTTGTTGCTTCTGCTTTCATATTTTCACCGTTATAAAACTTTATTATTCTATTTTACTTATTTTTAACAATTCAATGAACTCATTGAACAACGATTTCGTGTTATTTCTTGATAATTTATTTATTATGTCATTATTTATTATCATTGTTCAACTTGTTCGTCTTTCCTCGAATATACTATACTATACGAACTGATATATAATATTTTCTGTTCGCTTCTCCTCGAACATTCTATATTAGGCGAACTATTATATACTAAAACCAGCATATCATTATTCAGGTAGATCAAATGGAAACCCCAAAGAATGTGCAGAAAAATATAATGTCGGAAAATGAAAATAAAAGCCCTATAAAGATTTTTTCAACTCCAAAAGGACTAAATGTAGTTAAAAGTCCTGTAAAATCTATTATACTTTCTGCTTTAAGAGAAAAGGAACTGAGTTTCGACGAGATAGTGGGGGTGACTGGAAAATCTAAATCCACAGTTTCGGTCCATCTCAAGGCCCTATCTCAAGACGGGGTAATTGGATCTAAAACTCATCCTGCAGATCAACGTAAAAAGATATTTTTCATTAATTCACGTTATATTGGTGAATTAAACCAGCAAGAAGTCCGGGAAAGAGAAGAAGAAAAAGTAGAATTTCTTATAAAGAATTTAATAAATAAAGGGGATCCTTTTGAATTTTTCCGGCTCATGTTCCATACCTTAAGGGTGGTAATGATTAAAGAAGGTGTAAATCTAGATCCCATTCTTAATCAAACTGGAATGAGGATAGGGGAGGTATTTTACCGCCAATTAGAAAATAAGAAAACGGGAGAACTTTTAAAAAATCTGGCCGATTTCTGGGTATCCAATGGCCTGGGTAGGTTGGAGATAGAAAATCTAAATCCTATTACTGTATGGGCCTATGACTGTTTTGAATGTGGTCTTCTTCCTAATGTGGGTGAATCGGCTTGTGCACTGGATGCGGGAATATTGGAAGCTGTCTTTTCTGCTCATTTATCTCAAAAAATTATTGTTAATGAGATAAAGTGTTACGCTAAAGGAGATAAGTACTGCTGCTTTGTTATTGAATCTTTGGATGGGCTTTCAGAAGAGTTGTCTCCTGATTAACTTTTATGAATATTAGTTGAATAATAATCTGATTTTGAGAGAAATTAACTATATTAATATTTTTTGTTGATTAAGTAATTTTTATATTTAAAAATTCAAATAGTAATATAAGAATCGGACATTTTCTGATTTAAATCCAATAAGGAATCCATTAAAATGGAGGAATAAATATGGAAAATCAAAAATTTTCAATAACAATTAATGCTCCAAAGGAAAAGGTCTGGCACACCATGCTTGATCTGGATACTTACAAAATATGGACCGAGCCATTTATGCCGGGTTCTTTCTATGAATGGAACTGGAATCAAGGCATTAAAATGCTTTTCCTGGCACCGGACGATAACGGGAATATTTCTGGAATGGTGAGCCAAATTAAAGAAAGCAGGCCTTATGAATTTCTTTCTATTGAACCTAAAGGTGTTGTAAAAGATGGAAAAGAAAATACTATTGGTGAAGAGGCCAAAGAATGGGCTGGATCATTTGAAAATTATACCTTTAAAGAGATTGATGGCAAAGCTGAGTTAATAGTGGATTTATCTGCGCCGGAAGAAATAGATGAAGAATTAAGCAATATCTTCTGGATGCCTGGACAAAAGCTCTACAAATACTAAAAGAACTGGCAGAAAAATAGAAAAGAGCTGGATTTGATAGTAAAAAAGGCATCTAATATCTAAAATAAAAATACTAAAATAAATTAAATATTTAATTAAATTAATTTAAATTAACTTTTTTAAGATTTAATCGATTTTAATCACGGGAAAACTTCACCAGGGTGGTGGAGAGATATTTCTTATTATTTACAAAACCCTTCATTACTTCTTCGTTTTCCATGGTACAGTTCTGCACGGAAATAATTTCTTTATTCCGCTCATCGGCCTCAATAGTGTTCTCTAGCAATTCACCATGGCGAGAGGTTTTCATTATAACAAAGGTATCGCCATCGTCTAGAATGTTTTCTAGTCTATGATCAACTTTAGGAACAATAACCAGTATCTCATCTTTTTCTACCAGTGGAATACCTGCTGCCGAGGCACAACCAGTAAAAGATGTTATCCCTGGAACCATTTCTACAGCATATCCTTTCCCCAGTATTCTCTTTTGAAGATAGGAAAAAGTACTGAATATGGAAGGATCTCCTAAGGTCACAAAGGCCACATCATCCCCATTTTCTAAATGAATGGCCACCATATCTGCGGCCTGGTCCCAGTGTTCTTCCAGGGACTTTTTATCCTCAGTCATAGGGAAAACAGGTTCCAGTGTTTTATAATCGTCTTTCCTATTACTCAATGTGGGCTGAACAATGGCCAGAGCTATGCTGGGTTTTTCAGGGGCTGATCGAGGGGCACATATCACCACTACTTCGCTTAAAATTTTTCCGGCCTTTATAGTTAGAAGTTCAGGGTCACCAGGCCCTACTCCTACTCCTATTAATTTTCCTTTTGACATAAAATACACCTAAGGTCCTTATTATTTTTATTAACTTGTAAATTTTTCTAAATTAAACATTATTGATAATTAATATTAATATTATAATTGGAATTAAACAGTTAATGACTCTAATTAATTCTAATATAGAATAAAATAATGAATTTTAAACTTTAGAATAAGCTTTTAGAATATTAATTTCTATTTTATACACCTTGCTTATATTTATTTATTAATTTAATTAACTAATTTCAGATTTTTTTTATATTGATTAATTAACCATTTTAAAATGGAACTTTAAAGTTTTACACCGACCGACTGCTTACTACCTCTGTAGAAGAGCGTATTAATACTTTTCAAATGGTCTCTTTAAATCTATTTATAACATCAAAACTAATATATGTGGCATGGCAAACCCTCTTTTTTGTCCTGATTGTGGAATGATGAGAAATCGTTGTATATGCAGTGATAGGAATAAAACTAAAAGTACAAACTCTTTTAAAAGTAAAATCGAATCTTATGTTAGGCCTGAGAGCACAAAACAGGAGAAATCGAGAGATATACTTTATAACAAATCCTCTAGAAATTCTTCTCCAAAAAGCTCTACCTATACTCCAAAAAAACCTTCCAACAGCACATTTCTTTCATCTTCCCGACGGAACGAAATAAAAAGTAGATTTCCGGACATAGACGAGGAAATTATTAACAATTTTCCTTTTCCAGATCCAAGAGAAGGGCAGCTGGACATTATATCTGATATTAAAAATGCTATTGACGAAGGATTTCGCTACATTGTCCTGGAAGCAGGAACTGGAACTGGTAAATCGGCTATAGCTACCACATTGGCCAGAATATATGAACCGGCTTATATTTTGACCATGACTAAACAGTTACAGAATCAATATGCATATGAATTTGATTTTGGCCAGGTAAAAGGTAGGGGTAACTTTTCCTGCAAGACAGATGATCTGGAATCTGGTTGTGACATTGGGACCTGTCAAACCACTCCCAGCTCTAAAAAATTCCACTGTCGTTATGGAGTAAGTAAATCACCAACTATTGGGGCCATTGAGGCATTTGAGGATTCTTTTGGCAATCCGGTATTTTTCCAATCGGCGGACCACTGTCATTACTGGGATCAAAAAGCGGATGCAGTTAATAGTGACATTACGCTTATGAATTATGATTATGCCCTTCTGGAACTGAATTACGTGGGGCATTTCGGAGCAAGGGACCTCATGATACTGGATGAGGCCCACAACATTGAAGATAAGCTCATGAGGAGATTGGAAGTAATTGTTTCCAATCAGAGACTGGAAAAGGATATTAAAAAGGTTATTCCTCCAAAAATGGCGACCTTCACAGACCCTAACGATTGGATATTGCAGGTGGAGTTTTTAAGAGATTCCTACCAGGATATAAATGTTAAAGACATGCCTAAAAATAAGGCGGATCGAATAAACCATACCGTTTCTCGGCTGGGAGATCTGGCAGAAAATCTGGAGAAGGAACCTAAAAACTGGGTAGTAGATCCTAATCAGGGTGGAGTTTCATTTAAGCCACTTAGAGTTCATCATTATGCTGAAGAGAATTTATTCAAACATGCAAAAACCTGTATATTTATGAGTGCTACTATTCTGTCTCATCAGATGTTTTGCAAGTGGCTAGGCCTGGACCCCCGGGAAGTATATTTTGTCAAAGTGGACAGCCCATTTCCAGCATCTAAACGACCTATTGAATTTAAATTAGCAGGCAAGATGTCTAAAAATCGTATTAAACGGACCGCTCCCGATACTTTACCTATTTTAAACAAGATTCTTAAAAGGCACCAGCATGATAAGGGCCTGATTCATACTCACAATTACCAGTGTCAAAATTATATCATGCAAAAAATCCCTAACTCCCGTTTAACACCCCACAATTCTATGAACCGGGAGCGGGTTTTAAAGCAATTTGAAAATAGTTTATCGCCTTTGGTTCTGGTGAGCCCTTCCATGAGTGAAGGGGTGGATTTGCCCTATGACAAGTGCCGTTTCCAGGTTATTTACAAGGTTCCTTTCCCTTATCTGGGCGATAGACAGGTAAACATGCGCCGAAAACGTGACCAGAAATGGTACGCCTATAAAACAGTGATGACTCTTATGCAGGCCTATGGACGTGGAATGCGGGCCCAGGACGATGAGTGTTACACCTATGTGCTGGATGAGAATATAAAAATGCTATTTAAAAGTCCACTGTACCGTTCTTTGGTACCTGAATTCTTTAAAGAGGCCGTTATTGAGGATGAATAAAATTAACTTTTCAATATTATTTTATACTTTTAAATTATTTTTTTATCCTATCACTTAATAATGAATAACTATTAATAAGAATATAATTTTTATTAATTGCAGGTAAAAATATGAGTTATCTAATCTGTGATAGATGTGGAAGCTACTACGAATTAAAACTGGGAGAACGCCCAGAGGACTTTTATAAGTGTAATTGCGGGGGAAAAATGAGACCTGAAGAACCGATAGGTGAATTTTCTGACAGCTATTTATCTAAATTTGTTTTTAAGATACCTTCTATTCAATATAAAGTTAATATATCGGTGGTACCCTGGTTTCTTGCAATGTTTCTGTTTATTTTCACATTTCTCTTTTTTCTCTTCCCGGGCTTGTTTTCATACTTACATGCTGAATATTTCTGGGGCTTTCTCCCGTCTTTAATTATTATTTCAGTTATATTCTGTAGGATATTATCGAGACGCAAATATTAACTATTTTTAACTTTCAATTAATTCTGATATTTAGAAATTAAAAAAAATTTCTGAAAGTTTTCATTATGGGGGATATTTAATAAAAAATGCTTTTATAAATTTTAATTATTTGTCCTGATTTTTCAGTTTTTAAAGTTTTATTACTAAAATAATTAAAAAAGCAGCTATATCCCGATTTAATAAGGTTAAACAAATAATTTAGAAAATTAAGTTATAATTTGAGTTAATATTATTTAAATGGCTTTTCATTCTTTTCTAAAGCTTTTATAACTTTTTTAATTCTTCTTTTCCGGGTATCTGGTCTTTTAGCACTGATAATTAACCACAAAACCTGTTTTTTCACCGAATTTGAAAAATTGTTATAATTTGTTCGAGCCTCTTTATTTTTTTTAAATTCAATTTCTAGATCATCGGGAACAATTAAATTTTCCACATCATCCATTATGCTCCATGAACCATTTTTCTTAGCAATTTCAATTTTCTCCAGACCAGAAGGGGTCATGGTACCTATTTTTATAAGTTTTTCCACCCTTTGCTTGTTTAAACGTGACCAGGTACTGTTTGGTTTGCGCGGAGTAAATAATTGCATATATCTCTCTTCATCTAGAGCATGGGCCGTGCTGTCAATCCAACCAAAACTAAGGGCCTCTTCCACAGCATCATCATAGGATACCCTTGGTTTTTGGCTTCCTTTTTTATAATAAATGATCCATATGCCTGGCGAGGTTTCATGCTTATCTTTTAGCCACTGCCTCCATTCCTGGCGGGTGGCTGGATAATAACGGCCTAATTGGGAGCTGGGAGATTTCATCATGTTTAATATTATGGTGGTGATATTAATTAAAAAATTTCTAATTGAATTTTAAAATTAATTAAGAAAATTAAACTGAAATTTGTGATAAAACTAAATTTAATGTCAAAATAAAATCCGAAAATAAACTCAAAAACATAAAGAATTAATAACTATTTTAAATCAGCAGAAATAATTAAAAAAAGCAGAATTAACAAATGGTAGTTCTCTAGAGGCCATAGAGAGCGAAAGGTGATTTTTCAAGTCAATTGAAAATCGGCCTCTGTCAACGAACTGTAAAAGTAATAGTATAGCGGACCTGGGGGGATTTGAACCCCCGACCTTGGGATCCGAAGTCCCACGTCATATTCCAGGCTAGACTACAGGCCCTTAATTATAAATGTAGTCTTAATATAAGCAAATTAGTTGTTAGATGGTTTTCCCTTATAAACTATTCTGTTAAAAATAAAATTTAAAAAAAATAGGATTAAAGATAAATAAAATGTTTTCTTTTTTTCTCTTCTTGAGGAAAACGAGGTTTCTAACATTAGACTAATTAGAAATCTTATGATCTTCATTTTCAACTTCGCCAGGATAAATAAGGCCCATAAATCTTCCTTGGAAGGCATATTCAAAGGAACTGACTACTAAACCTATTATTATCAGGCTTAGGATGTAACCACCGACTCCAAAGCTTTTAAGAAGATCCGGCAAAATCAGGCCAATGGTGGTGGTTAAAAAGATAACGCACACGAAGAAAATTCCGCAAATCAGATATTTTCCCCAGCCCAGCATTTTGATCTCTTTATAAATCTCTTTAATTTCAAAAGCAGCCCCAAATTTATTTTTGTAAACCATGCGAGGTAGGGCAATCATTTGTATCAGATAACTCAGGGCCAGGAGTATTATTCCAATTCCCAACAATACTAGGGGCAAGGTACCGTCAAACATTTGAAGATTCAGGGAATATGCGGAACCAGAGTACATGACCATAGTCTGATTACTGACCTGACCGGTGGCCAGTATGTTTTTACTAAAAGAGGCATATATTGATATCATAATTGCTAAAATTATGAATATTCCTGCGGGAATAGAATATACAATATTCACCAGCAGAAATTTTAATCCATCAATAAACATATCGACGAAATCTTCAAAAGGGGGCATTTCCCGAATTCCCTGAGAAGTATTTTTTATTATTCTCAGTAAATATCCCCCGGCCAGTATCATGGGCAGTATGAGGGAACTGAATATCAGTATAAATCCTAGTGTGAGGAATCTGGCTGGATTAGAAAATGGGAAGGTTATTGAGTCGGATATTATTTCTTTAATTTTCATTTCATGTCTCCTTTTTTAACTATTTCTGTCAATTTCAGTTGTTTTTAAATATACTAAACCTGCAAATCTGCTTTGGAATATTTGTAAATAACTTAAAGCAAATAAATATAGGAACATATCTTCTAAAGCTCCTAAATTAGGTAAAACTACCATTGCAGTAATCATCGTTTCCATTAAGGTGAATATTAGTACAAAAATGAAATATTTGCCATTTCCCAGTTTTTTTATTAATCTAAATATTTTTCTAACATCAAAAAAGGCCTTGAATTGTTTTGTATGGGCCATATTACTCAAGGCCATGATGAATAAATAATAAAGAACTAAATTGACTAAAGTAATGCTAATAAGGGATAATAAGTCATTTCCTTCTAAATTAACACCAAATGCCATTAAAAAACCAATGGGCATCATCAAGATCATAATGCCTATGATATATTTCAGGCCGTCTTTAAACATTAATTTCCATGCATTAAATTTAGGGGCCTCATTTGAGCCATTAGAACTTGATTCTATGATTCTTAATAAATATCCAAATCCTAGAATAAATGGAAATACTAAAGGACTTCCCATAAATAAGATTATTAAAATTAACCACGGTTTCAAGCTGATAAATGGAAATTTTAATGAATCAACAAATACTTCCTTAAAATTCATTTTTTAACCTCTATTCTTCTAATTGACCTATAGTTTCAGTATCTTTTTCATTTTTAAGAGATTTAGTAGGATAAATCAATCCAATGAATCTGCCACTAAACGCCGCCATGTAAGAGTAATTGTAATATTATTAGATTAATACGATATGTTATAAATTTATTGAAAAAAGTCTCTTAGGGATAAATTATATACCACTTTTAAAAAACTAAATTCATTACTTTATAATTATAAGGAGATTATCCATGCTAGCCAAAAGAATCATTCCTTGCCTGGACTGCGATTTGCAGGTACCCCATGGCCGGGTAGTAAAAGGAGTAGAATTTAAACAGATTCGCTATGCCGGCGAACCAGTAGAACTGGCCACTAAATACTATGAAGACGGGGCCGACGAAATAGTATTTCTGGACATCACTGCTTCCCACGAGAGAAGGGAAACCATGGCCGATGTCATAAAAGCCACCACCGAGAACGTATTTGTGCCCATCTGTGTAGGTGGGGGCATCAGAAAACCAGAGGACTACGTGAACATGCTCAAAGCCGGAGCAGATAAATGCTCCACCAATACGGCGGCCATTCACAACCCGGACCTTATAAGTGAAGCTTCCAAGATCGTAGGATCCCAGGCCTGCGTCATAGGCATAGATGCTAAAAGAAGGTACATTGAGGACGAGAACGAGGCCCAGGATAAGATAATTGTAGAAACTAAAAAAGGGTTGGCCTGGTTTGATTGCAGCATCTATGGTGGCCGTGAGTTTACGGGTATGGATGCCATTGCCTGGGCCATGGAATGCGAGGACCGGGGAGCTGGAGAGATTCTACTCACTTCCATGGATAGGGACGGCACCAAGGACGGCTATGACCTGGAACTGACCCGTGCCATAAGTGAAAGTGTGGACATTCCAGTAATTGCCTCGGGTGGTGTAGGTACTCCGCAACATGTTCTGGAAGCTTTTACATTGGGCAAAGCAGATGCCGCTTTGGCCGCAAGTATCTTCCACTTTAATGAGTATCCTGTGCCTGAGGTGAAGGCCTTCTTGAAGGATAATGG
>JAHFBZ010000118.1 GCA_023249725.1 Methanobacteriaceae archaeon | reverse complement strand
ACTCTCTTTTACCATATTTTTCATTAATATTTAAATTATTTAAATTATTTGTGCTAAAATAAAAGTAGAAGATAAATTAAAAATAAATCACCAGTTGTACATACAGTACCATTTACCATAAGATGGACAATCAGTACGATCACAAGCCCAATTAGTAATTGTCACCCCAGAGTTAGCTTCAACTTCCTTATGACAAACACCGTTAATAATTATTTTATTTTCAATCATTCTGTCCCCTCCAATTCATTAAACAAAAAAACAAAAATTAAATGTAATTACCATCCAGTAAATGGACACCACCATTTACCATAAAATCCACAATCAGTACGATCACATAACACTGAATTAGCAGTTACCATACCAGTATTAGCTTCAATCTCCTTCTGACAAACACCTTTTCTATCAATTTCATTTTCAATCATAATATCCCCTCCAATTTATTAAATATTAATTTTTTTATTATCAATCTGTTTCTGAACACACATTACAATTTCAATTGTTTTCCCCATTTCAATTAAATCATCCAAATTCCCACCCACGCTTTTGTTATATTTAATATTAATATATAGTAATCTTTAAATATATAAACTTTTACATATTACTTTAAAATTTAATTATGTCTGCAAAGAAAATTTAAAGAATTATATACTCTAAAAAAATAAGAGATTAAAATCAGTATTATTGAACTATTTACTAAGCAAAATTAAAATTTATTTTAATAAAAAAAGCATTTAATCTATTGGAAATAATTGAATACTCCCTTCAAGTGCTTAATTAGATAATAAATTAAAAATCAACAAAAAATAAAAAATAATATTAAAAATTAGTTGATATATAAAGTAGCCTCAGATCGCCCATCATTCATCACAGTTCAGAGCTCATAGGGTTCATCACTGGCTAAAAAATAATCATTTAATTTAAATAAAAAAATTATTTTCAAGCTAAAAATAAATAGATTATTTGGTTAAATTTAACCAAACATTACTCCCGCTTCTTTATTATAACCTTCTTCGTTTTCCACACCAATAATTTTATCAACTGCATCCATAAAATCATTCATGGTTACTTCATCTCTTTCTTCTCTTATGGCAAACATACCGGCTTCAGTACAAATTGCCTTAAGATCCGCACCAGAAGTACCATCAGTTAGATTGGATAAAAGTTCTACATCAACTTCTTCAGCTAAGGCCATTGGTTTAGTGTGGATTTTTAAAATTGCACGACGAGCATCTTCATTTGGTATGGGGACCTCTATAAATCTGTCAAAACGACCAGGACGTAGTAGTGCAGGGTCCAAAATATCTGGACGGTTGGTTGCAGCAATTATTCCCACGTTTCCACGGTCTTCAAACCCATCAAGTTCTGCCAGAAGTTGCATGAGAGTTCTTTGAACTTCTCTGTCCCCACTGGTTGAACTTTTCAGTCTTTTGGCAGCCACAGCATCAATTTCGTCAATAAATAGTATACTTGGGGATTTTTCTTTGGCCAGTTCAAATACTCCCCTTACCAGACGAGCACCTTCACCAATATATTTTCGAACGAATTCAGAGGCTACTATTTTTATAAAAGTAGCATTAGTCTCATGAGCAACTGCTTTGGCCAGCAAAGTCTTTCCAGTACCTGGAGGACCGTAAAACAGAACTCCTTTAGGAGGTTCGATTCCAATCTTCTTAAATAATTCTGGTTTTTTTAGTGGTAATTCAACAGTTTCCTTTACTTCAACAACTTGATCTTCTAAACCACCAATTTGTTCATAGGAAACATTAGGTTTCTCATCAACTTCCATACCAGTAACCACTGGATCTTTTTCAGAAGGTAAAACATCTACAATACTGAAAGTCTGTTGATTTAGTGCTACACGAGAACCAGGTTCTAATAATTTATCATCAAGGAATCTTGAGTAATTTATAACAAAGTGTGGGCCAGTACTACTTTTAACAGCAATTCTATGGTCGTCCAACACTTCAGTAATTGTGGCTATGACTAAAGGGGGTGATCTGAATCTTTCAACTTCTCCTCGAAGGGATTTCACTTCACGGTCCAGTCGAATTTTTTCATTTTCGATTAAAACCTTATCTTTTTCGAGTTTTCTGACTTTCCACATCAGATTTCTCTTTGTTTTCGTATTATCTTCTTTAAGTATTCTTATTTCTTTTTTAAGGTCTTCAATCTTTTTTAGTGTGCTTTGAGAGGAATTTTCCATGAGCTTAGAACACTCCTATATAAATTTTATTGATACTACATTTGTTTTAGTAATATTTAAATATTGAGGTAAGAATTAAATAAATATAAAAACAAAGGGATCTTTATGAGATGCGAGATTTGCGGGAAAAAAATTATTGATGAACCAATTACTACAAAAATCGACGGATCTGCCATGAAAGTTTGCAAAGACTGCTCTAAATTCGGTAAAATCCAGAGAACACCATCCAAACCAGCCCACGCTCGAGGGCCTCAAGGAACAGCACGAGGAAGAAGAATACCTCAAAGCCGCCCTAGAAGAAGAGAAACAACTTACGAGTTACTTGAAGATTATAATACCATTATAAGGCAAGCCCGAGAAAAGAAGGGCTGGTCTCGTGAAGATTTAGGAAGAATAATTAATGAAAAAGTATCCGTGGTTTCTAGACTAGAAACTGCTCATATGGCACCAGACACAAAACTGGCCCGAAAAATTGAGAAAATTCTCAAGATAGATCTTTTAGAAAAAATAGAAGATACTACTGGTGAGGAATTTAAAGCGAATTCCTTAAAAGGATCGACTATTGGAGATATAGCTCGAATTAAAAAACACTGAAAAAAACTTATTTTAAATATTATTTTTTTATTTTTAGTTAATTATAAGATTAAAATCAATTATGAAATTATGAAATTATGAAATTATGAAATTATGAAATTATGAAATTATGAAATTATGAAATTATGAAATTATGAAATTATGAAATTATGAAATTATGAAATTATGAAATTATGAAATTTTAAAATTAATTAATTTTTTTCTTTTGAGCTTAATTATATGTTTAAAAATTATATAATTTTCTTAAAATAGAAATAAAAATAGAAAAAAATCTGCTAAATATTTTTTAGTTAAAAAAATGAATTATTAAAATAATGAAATAGTATTAAAAATAACTATTTCTTACCTTTATTTAATTTATGGGAATAATAACCTTTTAATACAGGTGCAAGACTGAATTCTGCTTTTAAAGTTTTAAATTCTGGATATTCATCACTTACAATAATAACATGGGCCGGAGGATGAATTTTTTTGGCCTGCATTATACTTTTAGTGGCGTTTTCTTGAACAGTGATAACAGCGGAAATAACAGCTTTCTTCCTTAATTTCTTCTTTAAAATGCTTTCAGCAAGATTATCTGCAAATTCATTCTCAATCAATCTAGGTTTTCCATTAATTTTCAATCCAGCATGTCTTTCAATATCTGCAAGTGAGTTTAGAAGTTTTGCCTGACTATCGGCTCTTAAAAGGATTAATGACATTTTTTTCTCCGTATAAAATATGGAATAGTTAATAATGTAATAATTAATTATAATTAATTTAATTATTTAAAATTTAATATATTGAATTTGTTATTCTGTTATTTCCTTTTAAATGAAGTTATTAAAGTACTTCTAAATAGAACCAGAAGAACCATTACAAAACCAATGGCTGTTTGAATATTCCCTAAAATATTCAGTAATCCAGCACTTACCGGCAAATTCCAAGCTGGTGAAGTTCTAGAATTAGGTAAGGGTGTGAAATAAACACCTACGGCCTTAGAATTTTGTTTTATATTAATATCTTTAGGTTCTACATAATTTACCCCAACTAACAATCCATTACCAATACCCTTATTTATTGAAGCAGCAATGGCATTAGCACTGTATCCATTCTTTTTAACAGATGCTTTTACAATTTCTTGAGTTGTTTGCACCAATCCAGTTTCCTCAGTTCCAGAAACTGAAACCATAACCGTATTTTGAGTTACTGTAATTGCACTAGCTAATGCCTCATATGCATAAACTGTTTTTAAAGCACTTCCATCTATAGGACACCTTTCATAATTTTCTGCTTCAGGATAGGATACACTCCAACCATCAACAGGGCAAACCTTGGTATATACTTCATTCATTGGAAAACCCGTTTCATTCAGCTTTTCAGGAGTGAACATGTCCCCAGTAGATATTCCTGAAACTAAATTAACCGCCCCTCCACCGTATTTTTCACCAGCATCTTTTGATACTTCTTCAAATACTTTTCCAACAATATAAGTGGAAGAGTATCCATCTCGAATCATTTTACCAATATTAATTGCGGTCTCCTGCCTAATCAGAGTAGCAGTACCATACTGAGGATTACCCTTAGTATTACGTAAGTGGATAATCGCCCCTCGTTGGCCTGCAGGTAAAACAGCAAGTCCTCCTGAGCGTAAAGTAGCTGTTATAACTCCACTGTCATCTACAGTAACCACATAAGCATCAAAAGATCCCCCAACTGCAGCCCCAATAGTAGGTCCTCCCACCACAACACGTATTCCTTGATATGAGTTGGCAGATCCTGCAGCTTCTGATGGAGTAGCTCCATTTTCAAGTAAAGATATCACCTTTACAATAGCTAAAAGCCTTTGATAGGAATTACCTTCCCCACCAGATAGAACTGCAAACTGCTGTTCCTTAGACATTATAAATGTAGATTGAAACATGTTCTCTGAAAAAGACATACTTCCTGCGGCAGCGCCATTAGGATCTTTCCCAGTAGGATCGGTGATAACTATCACGTTCATAGTTGCCGAAACGGTACTATTTAGCATTATAATTGTAAGAAAAAATAGGGCAATTTTTAATTTTCGCATCATAATCACCCCGAAGTCGTATTTTTAACAGTGACTGTAGAAAAGTCCTCAATTACATTAACCGTGACAATACCCGTTTTTTTATCAACTTTTATGTCAGCCGCCACAATAGGAGAAACTTGTGTTCCTGGAATAGTAGTTCGTTTCACAAATGTCTCAGCATTTAGAATAGCCTCATTTAAAGGAACTTGGCGCTTAGTAGTAACTAGAACATCACCCTTAATATAACTACCCGATCTAAATCCAGC
>JAHFBZ010000117.1 GCA_023249725.1 Methanobacteriaceae archaeon | reverse complement strand
TTTGTAACTGTTGCATTACCAGATGAAGTAATGAAAATTTTATCTTCTGAAAAAATAAAGTCATTTCCTAAGGGTGAATCCTTCGGAGTAATTTCTGCCATTATAAATGGGGAAGAATATGAAATAGCTACTTTTCGTTCAGAAAGTTATGAAGGTGGTGATGGAAGACGGCCATCATCTATTGGATTTGCTGATATGGAGCAAGATAGTAAACGCAGAGATCTTACAGTCAACGCATTATACTATGATATTAAAGATAAAAAAATCATTGACTTTCATAATGGGATTGAGGCCATAAAAAACAAACAAGTAAAGACAGTAGGTAGTCCTATGGAAATTTTTACCCAAGATCGACTTCGTGTATTAAGGGCACTTAGATTTGCACATAGATTTGGCAGTAAACTAGATATTGAGACCATTCAGGCTATTAAGCATTTTAAAGATCTTCCTGGAGTTTCTAATGAAAGAATAAGGGATGAATTTTTAAGAGGTCTTAAATCTGCTATAAACGTTAAAGATTTCTTAGAACAATATACTCAATTAGGACTATTGGAACGAACATTCCCTGGAATAACATTAGATAAATATTTTGTTCCAAATGTAAAAAACCCATGGCTAATAATAGCAAAAATAGTATCTAATAATTCTTATGATAAAATATTAAAATCTTTAAATGAAGCTAAATATCAAAAATTTGAACCTGATACAATAATATTCTTAGTAAAACTTAAAAATAGATTTCAACAATTTGATAAATTTTCATTTGATACTTTATTAGATGGCAAATGGCTTATATCACTTACAAATGATAAATTAACCATAGAAAAAGGTGGTCTCATTTCAAAGGAAGATGTTGAAACATGGGCTTCTATCTTTAACATAAAGAAAAGAATTATAGATGGGTTTATGACATTTAAACCAAGTGTTTCAGCTTCTAATTTTCCAGATTTAAAACAAGGGGTAGAACTTGGTAATAAAATAACGCAAGCCAATGCAGAATTATTTTTAAAATTAATTTAAATATTTGTTTCTACGAAATTTATTTCTATTTTTGTTTATAATTATAATTTATAAAATGAAAATAAAAAATATTTCTAAAAACAATCTTTCTTTTCCCTTAAAAAAGAAAACAGGTCAAAAAATAGTTACTATTATCCATCCAGATGAATTCGTTTTCTCAGAAGAAGAATCTAAGAAAACAGAAAATCAACAATTGATAATTTATGAACGAAAAAAACTTATCCAAATTACAAACGTGGATAAACCTGAAGATATGGAATATTACAAACCATATACTGAATCTAAAACTGGAACAGAATTTCGAGGAGAAGTAGAATATTTTAATCCTTCACTAGATGTCCCGGTTACGAGTTCTCCTAACGAGGATATTAATGAAGCTAATTTAGATGAAGAAGAAGAAATAATTCCTATTACAAAAGAAGAATTAATTGGTCCACAAATTATACCAATAACTCCTGATGTAGAACCAGAATTAATCAATTCATCATTAGATAATGAACCTACAATAGAATTTGCTGGAGGGATCCGTGAAAATATAAATACAACTGACACCCCTGAAGTAGTAACTGTGACTGACTCAACTGAGTCAAAACCAAAACATGCCGGTGGCAGACCAAAAGGAGTAAAAAACAAACCAACAGATAAATCTAAGAAAAAAAATGATCATAGAAAAAATTGGAAATTTTTAAAAAAATAATAAAAGAACACGAAGTTATCGTGTATGACGAAAATGGTGTTAAACTATGTAAGAGTATGGAATCAATTCATGTCAATCATATTATAAGATATAAACATACTTTTAGTGATTATATAACATATTCATTCAATACTCACTTAAAAAATGGTCTTATTTGTTATGGAATGATCATACCACCACCATGTCAAAATGCTTATCTCTTTAAAGAAAAATAATTAAAATGGAACAAAATCAAACACACATTAGTTTAGAATTGGGAATAGATGCAAGAAAATTTATTCAACGAATTCAGATTAACAACGAAATGATTGAAGAACAAATCTCAAAAGGAATTGAACTAGCAGTTAATGACCTTACGGAAGGAGATAAATTTGTTCAATCAATAAGAGAAGCAACAAAAAATGAACTTGCTTTAGTTGTAAATAAGGCTGTAATGAGTTGGGAAGTTCAAAACAAAATATCAAAACTTGTTGCTGAAAAAATTGGCAAAAAAGTTGAAGAGTATGCTGATAAAATAGCTGATAAAATCACGAATTCATTAAAATAAAATGGAAAAAGAAGAAAAAATAATTTCTGAAATATTGGAAATTCCATTAAAAAATTGGATAATACCATATTTAGGCAGTGATACGTTTGAGACAGAAGTTAATGAAGTGAAAATAAAATTATATTATGGTTATCATACAAAGTTTATTAAAATAAACCAAGTCCAATTTGTTGACGAAAAAATAAACAAACTTGTTCGAGATTTAATAGAATTTAACGACAAAGTTGCCGAAGACAAAAGGTTGGATGAAATTGATGGAATATATAATTTATTATGTCTCAAACCTACTAAAAACTAAATGGCTTTCTCTTATGATTTTTTAATAGAAAGAGAAATTTTTGACAAAAGAAAAGTTTCTGAAATTCAACAGAGAATAAAAACTCCATTAAAATGCTATTCTGTAACAAATTTTAAAATGATCGATGAGTCAAATTTCGAATTCAACAAATCAAACAGAAAAATGATTGCTGGTAAATTCATGGTTTTTAAAGATAGTAAATTACATAAAGGTTCTTATGTTTTTGAGAATGCACCAAAGGAAAAATATAAAATAACTATAACATTCTATGAATGATAAAAAAAGAAAATATATTCAAGAAAATTTCAAACTTAATGAAAAATCCTTAGATGAACTTTCTTTATTTTGTTTATTTTTAGGAACTGATAAATATGCAGTATGGTTGGCCAAAGAATACAAAAATAATTTGAATATAATCAGTGATTCTTTTAAAGAAAAAACAAAAAAAATTATAGATTGGGCACAAAGTACAAAACCAGACATTATGACCATGATTTATGATGTCGCAAATGAAAAAAGCGATGCCTGGCATTTAAAATTATTTGAAGAAAGTAAAGGTAAAATAAACTCAAAAAAAGCAACAGATAATAGAATTGTTTATACGTGCTCAGATAATGAACATTTTTTTTATAGTCTAAATCCTTCTGATCTTAAAACAGAAGGAGAACTTATGGGCAACTGTGTAGGTACAAACCCAACTTATGGAAATAAACTTAGAAGAGGCGAAATAATTATTCTCTCTTTAAGAGATTCTAAAAATCAACCTCACGTTACCATTGAAATAGATAAATTTACTGCAGTTTCAGGACAAATACAAGGTAAAGGAAATCAACAACCAATTAAAAAATATCTTGATATTATTACTGAATTTGGTATATATGCCGCGAAAGATTCAATGTCAGAAGAAGAATTAACAGAGTTAAAAAAATTAACAAAAATAAACAAACGAAAATGAGTGCAAAATTAGATTTTAATGATATTTTAATAATGCCGAGTACTCAGACTGAAATTCAGTCCAGATCAGAAATAGATCCATATTATTATGAATTATTTGAAAAGTATCATTTGCCTATTATCAGTGCTCCAATGGATACAGTAGTTTCAAAAAAAAATAGTGCATATTTTATGGACAACGGAATAAACATATGTTATCCACGTAATGATGTAAAAGAAGTTGACAATGGTGAAACCTGGATGTCATGTTTACAATTTGATTCTGTTTCCCTTAAAGAATTCAGAAAAATAATCCAAAGTTCAACAGAATTGAAATTTAATTATTTCAAAAAGTATTATGTATGCATCGATATCGCAAATGGACATATGATTGAATTGTGCAATGCAATAAAAGAAGCAAAAGAAAAATTTGGAGATAAAATAGTTATAATGGCCGGCAATATCGCAAATTCTAAAGCATATTATATTCTGTCTTATGCAGGTGCGGATTATATTCGTGCAGGGATTGGAAATGGTGCCGGCTGTACGACAACAGCCAATGTAGCTGTTGGATATCCTATGGCCTCTTTAATAAAAGAGTGTTATGAGGCATCACAAAATATAAATGGACATAGGGCAAAAATAGTAGCTGATGGTGGAATGAAATCATACTCTGATATTATAAAAGCATTAGCCCTTGGAGCTGATTATGTGATGATAGGAAGTATGTTTAATAAATGCTTAGAATCTTGTGCCCCAACTTATTTTAAAGGTCTTAAAATCAATCAGAATTCTAAAATGGCAAATTGGCTTTTTGATAAAGGTTTTAAACTGAAAAAAAAATTTCGTGGAATGAGCACTAAGGAAGTGCAAAAAGATTGGGGAAAAGCAAAACTTACTACCTCAGAAGGAGTTTCAAGGATTCACAAAGTGGAATATAAATTAGAATCATGGGCCGAAAATTTTGTTGACTATTTGAAAAGTGCCATGAGCTATTCAAATGCAAGGACATTGGATGAATTTATTGGAAAAGCAAACATAGTTGAAATATCACCAAGAGCATTTGACCGGTTTAATAAATAACATAAATGAAAATATATCAATACATAAATGCTAGTGATGTTGCTGAATGGATTGCAGAAGAATTTAAACTGAACAAACATGATGTTTATGATACTCTTTTAAATAATGGTAAAAGTGTATTTTGGGGAGGACTTAGTTATAAGCATGAAATAATAAATGATCCGGAAAAAATTGAAGAGGAATGGATGAATGCTTTTTTGATAAACTTTGACTTGAATGAAATTCAATTAAAGTATGGTGGATAAATTATTTTTTGTTATTATTTAATATAAATTAATAACTTAAAATAATGGCTGCAAGCAAAAAAAGTGAAACTATATTAAGAAGAGACAAAACTAAAATAAAAAGAAAAGGAGTTCATTCTAAAAAGAAAAACTCCAGTCTTAAATCATCTAAAAATTATACAAAAATTTATAAAGGACAAGGGCATTAACGATAATACCTTGTTACAATTATTTTATGTAAATAAACAGCTCGTTTTAAAATACCTAAATTAATATTTGTAATAGCTGGTAAAGCCAAAAGTTCTACTCCGTAATTAATTAAATTTTGTACCGGTGTCCATGAATAGTTATCGTAGTCAAACGTACTAACAGATGATTGTGAATAGTTAACT
>JAHFBZ010000047.1 GCA_023249725.1 Methanobacteriaceae archaeon | reverse complement strand
GGCTGCTCCAGTAGCGTTGGTGAAATTAGCTGCTATTTGGCTTGCTTCAGGCAAGGTACTCATGGTACTGAGTAATGAGAATACTGGTGAAATAACTGCTGCCAGCACTAATCCTACGATAAAAGCCCATACTGCTCCAATAGCTGATAGTATCAGAGCATATGAAATAACTGGAATTTTCACTACATCTTTACCTTCTAATTCTAATTTGATACCGCCTAACCTAGGTACTAATGCATTGTAAAGCATTACTGAGAAAAAGCTTATTACTATGGTACTGAAAAACGCACCTATGGGAAATAGTATAATTATAGGTATTCCAAATCCAGTTACCACATTAAAATTTCCTAATTGGGGCATAATCCCTGCAACTTGTATGATGCTGAGCGTTATTAACATCAATATTGCTACAATTAATCCTAAAACTCCATATATTGAAGCTGACATCTTGGTAAAAGGTGTCAGTTTAACTGATTTAATTTCTTTTACATCGATCATTTCTTAACCTCCATTTTAATCATTTTTTGATTACTTAATTCTTGTTTAACTCCTTAAAAGTAATTTTTCCAAAATTTCCTAAGATTTTCCTAAGTTTTCCCTCCAAATTCATTCCTATTTATTCGTAGGTGGAATAGTATATGAAAAAATAAAAACGAATTTAGACACTTATTTAAAATAAATAATTTAGTAAAAGAACCTTAAATAGAAAAATAACTAAATTAAAAAGAACTGAATAAAAAAAGTAAATTAGATAGAAATATTATTTAATTTAAGATTTATTCTCTGGTTATCATTAAAAGCAAAGCTAATGCTGTAAATTCAAGGCCTAAAAATATTAGAGGAAATACAGCACTGATAATGGTTTCAGGAAGATTGTATATGAAATAAACTGAGAATAATATGTTTTGAGCCAGGAAAAGCAATGAGAATAAAACTAAAGTTGTGGTGAATTTGGATTTTACTTTTAAGTATCGTTCCAAGTATACGTATAGCATACCAACTAAAAGGCAGATATTAGCAATACTGGTTATTAAAGCCGAATACTTAACCAATATAAACAAAGTAGATATTATATTTGACAACCCAAATAGATTAATTTCCATTAACATGTTTACACTTGCACCTGTTTTGATAAGATCAATATAATCTATTCCTTAAATTCTTCCCAAATCTCCAGGAAGAGCTTATAATTTTTTTCCATCTCATCAGAGAGGAAATATAATGCACCATACTTTTCTCCCGTTGATTCAACCAATTTGTTTTCATTCAAAACATCTATATGGTGCCGGATAGTTTTATAATCCAGTGAAAGTTTCTCTGCGAGTTTATTAGCATTATATGGTCTATTATTAAGTTCTAGTATTATTCTGCCGCGGTTTTCCCCACCTTTACTCCCGGCAATTAACCACCATAAAAACACTTTCTTCATAAGAACTCCTACTAAAGGGATAGATGTTTAAATCTCAAATATTGTGATAAATAAATCCTTTCTCGTATATCCTATTCTGTTTAGACCATTATTAAATATTTGTACAGAATATCCTCTTATAATCCTGCTTAGCTTAGGGATGAGAAAATCTTTTATTTTACCTCAGCATACGTTTAAACATATATATGGATTAGCAATTTCTAAGAATAAGCCGGAATATTTTTAATTATATGGCTCAAAATAGGTGGATTATTTAATATAATAAGTTCTGATAGGCTATTCTATATAGATAGCAAATATCGACTTCTTTTTCATGAATTATTTAAAAAAATACATTAAGAAGGATTTTCTTCCTTCTTAACTTCCTCTTTTTCTTCTTCACCATCGGTGGTCATGAGTAAAGCTAACCAGCGGGTTTCCTCAAAGCTATACAGATACTTTATAACTACTATGGTCAAAGGTACGGCTAGAAACATCCCTATTAATCCCATAAGCCAGCCCCAGATGAATAAGGAGATAAATACTATGTAAACAGATATCTGAAGTCCTTTACCTGTGAGTTTAGGGAATACAAAACTTTCGGCAATGGTGTTAATTATAACAAACAGGATAGTGATGCCCAGCGCACCCCATATTCCATATTTGGCCCAGGCTATAAGAATAGGAGGTATAGCCGCCAGCATAATTCCGATATAGGGTATAAATCCCAAGACAAAGGTTAATATTCCCCAAAGAACTGCAAAGTTTATATCAAAGAGTAAAAAAACACCGAAAAAGCCCACAGCTGCGAATAGGTTCACTTTTATCCGAATTACAAAGTATTCAATAAAGTCCCTAATCAGGTCAAAAGTGTTCTTTAAGGAGGGACTATCTTTACCAAATCCTTTTATAAGCCTTGATTTTACATAAGGTAGCTCATAAATTAGGAATATAACTGCAAATAGTAAAAAGAACCCTATCTCTATAATACCAGCTATATCTTCAAAGGGTATATTGGAGAGGAGGAATTGGATGATTTGATTGGCATAAGTGGCCAGGATAGAATCAGGATCGATGGTTATGTTAGGCGCTGCTGCTGCCAGCTGACTTAAACTATCCACCAGAATTGCCAATAGGCCTGCTCCTAGTACAAAGGTGGCCACTATGGTTATAAGAATAGATATATTGTAAGAAAATCCTTTCTTTTTAAGCCACATTAGAAACGGATAAATGAGTATGGCAATGAAAATAGAAATGAGCACTGGTCCCATGATTGGAGCAATGTACTTCATTCCTATAACTGCTAATATAATCACGGCTATGATAACAATTTGATTTAGAAAAGGCGGTATTTTATATTCTTCAGGCATACTCTTCCCCCTATTTTTTAAAATTCAATATTTAATAGTTAATATTATTGATTGAAGTCTCAAATATATTTATTCTAAAGCTTTTCTAAGTAATGTTTTTGAAAATCAGTAAATTTAGAATATTAGTGATGAAAATAAGCTTATTAATTCAGAATACTATTTTTTTATAGGTCGATTTATATTGTGATAGCAAAAATATCGAACTTATTTTTTCTGATTATTTTCAGAGGTTGATTTCAACTGTAATTTTTATAAAATTATTTCAAAAATAATATACAATTTAATCTAAGGCCTAGGCCATAAAGCATGGGCTTTTGGGTGCAGGTCAGAAAAAGTCAGAAAATGGTGAATAAATGGTATAAATCTATATATTTTAATTTTTTAATATTCAAACTTAAATTTAGTCAATATTTTTATAATAATTTTAAAGGATTTTCTAAGGAAGATTTTTAAAAATAAGTCACTTTAGAATTATATATGGGAATATAAGTATTAATATTCAATATTTTATTTTCTGATAGGTCGCTCTATATAGTGATAGCAAAAATATCGAACTTATTTTTTTCTGATTATTTTTCGAGTTAGTATTCTAAATATTTTTCCTAATTAATTATCAATTTTAATTTAATGAATTATTAAATTCAATTTTATTATTTAAATTTTCTATAAAATTTTAATAAGAGATTATTTTAATTTTATAGCAATCTAAGGCCCGGCCATTTTTTTCAGAAGTGGCTTGGGCCTTTTTTATTATTAAATGTTTTATTTCCATTTTTATTTTAAAAATCATTAAATATTCTTAAACAGATAAAAAATCTTAAATTATAGATTAATTCATTATATCCTGTGAAATTTTGATTCTTAAATTAATATTTTATCAAGGTGATTTTTTAAAATTATCAGTTTATTTAAAAATAAGTATTTAATCATTGCTTATTAAGTTCATTTTTTATCAATACATCTGGATTTTTCAAATTTCGATACTTTCCATATCCATAGAACCATCTTATGGACCATATCCAGTGAAAAGCGCTCCACCACAATACTCCAAGGAAAATGAATTCAATAGTCCCTAAAATAATGTTGAGAAGCGCTATGAGTAGAAATATGATCGGATTTCTAATAAAAAATGAGAATGTTCCAATGAAACTCTGGATGCCTGAAGAATAGATTAATGTGGGCGGAACACCTAAAAATAGCCATAACAAGAGGGCAAAAAACCCTACTATTAATCTTAAGACAGCCCGAGTGGGAGATAATTGTTTATTCATCTTAGAAGATAATTCCCTCTCCTTTTCCAATTCAGAGGAATATTTTTTTTCTTTCATAAATTATCTCATATAAATTGGAAATAGATAAATTCGGAAGAATAATGAGCACCATTCTTCCAATTAAAAATAAATTTTATATCCCTTATTCTTCAGGGGTTTCTAATTTTTCCAGTCTTTCCTCAATTTTTTCGAGTTTGTTATTGGTGGATCCCCGGTATTCATCGAATTTTTTTTCCAGATCGCCGATATTTTTTGTCGCGGTTTCAAATCTTTTTTCCAGTCCAGTAATATCATTTTTGGTGGCCAGTTCCCAGTCTTCTATCATTTGGTCACTTTTTTCACTCATAAACAGATCAATACGTTCTGATAAATCGTCGGTGGAACTAGAAGTGCTTACTTTGTCTTTAATTTTTCCACCCATATCTGAGACTTTTTCACCGACTCCAGAAACCTCATTCCCGACATTGTACCTTCTCCAGACACTTTTTCCCCTAAATTACTTGCTCCGCCTTGAACTTTTCCCCCGAAATCACTGGCCTCACCATATACTCTTTGTCCTAAACCTGTAGCATCGCTTTTAACCCTGCCCAGATTCAATTCGCGGTTATTTTGTAAATAGGAATATAAAAGGACAGCCAGCACAGCTACTAAGGCCAGAATCACTAAAAATTCTAATGGTGTCATAAACTATTTTCCCCCTTATTTTTTTAATGTATTCAAGTTTTTTATTCTTCTATTTCCCAAAGTAGTTTTTGGAATTTTTTGTTCCTAGTGCTTGATTCGAGACGTTTAAACCTGCTATCTACCTGTTTTGGAAGGCATCCCTTTTCATACATTAAATTAGAGATTATTTGCATTATTCGGGCCAGATTTTTTTCTTGGGCATTAGGTAAAGCAATGCTTGGGGATTCTTGAGGGTCCTGACCACTTCTAAAAAGATCTTCTTTTCTTTGTTTGGTCAAGCTGTCAATGAATTCAACTTCTTTATTTAATTTTCTAACCCTTCTCCATTGTATAATGGCAATGATTACTCCAACAAGTGCTATGATTGCTATTATCATGTAGAACATGTTTTGTGAAATTTCCATACTACCTATTAATATATCTGTCCAAACTTTTTTAAATACTTATCTTTGTTTATTTTTTTATTAATCTGGCATTTGATGATAGATTTGAGCTAGTTAAAACTATACAATTGTATTTGCTGAAACTCAATCTTAAATTGCCACTAACTTGACTTTATTTCATAAGAAGTTTTTCATCTGATAGAACATTCCAATAAAAACGGACACAAAAAGTGTAATAAAAGACACATAAAGTTTAAATATAATTGGATAGAATTTAAAAATAACTTCTTGATGGGTTAAGATATTGTGTACTTTTTTTAAAATTAAAAAAATGGAGTATATTCAATATTTTAGAATTTCTATAGCAAATCCCCTGTAAAATAATATTATTTATTAAGAATTAAAATATTGATTTCAAGCTTTAAAGAGGAACATAAATGCAATTTGATTATACTGAAATTTTGATATTAATGAGCATATCTGCTCTAATTGTCATTATCTTGCTTAAATTAATTTACAGACATAATCCTCATTATAGTGAGCAATATGGGAAAGAAATAGTACTATTTCACCGGGCTGATAGATATAAGCGAAGAGTATGGAGATTTAACTTAATCGAAGAACTTAAAAATCAAAAAATCAATGGAAAAATCTCTAATGCATTAGAACTTAAGGTAATTGTGGGAGAATTTAGTGAAGGCACGCAAGAAATAATTAAACATGCAGCCAATCATAAATTTGATTCCATAAAAATAATTGCAGGGCCTAAAGTATTTTGCGAAGATAAAATGGAAATATACACTCTTCTTGATAAGTATAGTAGTGTAGAATATTTTATTTTACCTAAAAGACCCAACAAACATTTCATGATTTTCAATAAAAGTCATTTGTATATTGAAAAGCCCCATCGCCACCATGAAAGCCGTGGATCTGTGGGGATAAAAAAGGCCCAGATGGAACTGATAAAAACATATGATTTGGCTTTTAATGAAATGCTGGAATTTTCCAGCCCTATAAATAAAGAAGATGTATTAAATCAAAAATGTTATTAATTAAAGGTGAAAAAATGGATATAGCTTCTTTAATACCTGAATTCTTGGTAATGAGTCTGGCGGGATCTTCCTTATCAATAGCAGCTTATTCTTCATTTAAGGATAAGAATGATGATCAGAAATTACTATTGATCATAGCCAGTTGTTTTATCTTTGCATTTTTAGTAGTTCTTATCTTATCTGCCATCAATTTGGAAGAGTTGACTTTTAATCAATATTTACTGGCTTTAATTTTTTATGGCTTAATTTTCATGGCTATATTGTCTATTATAGGCTTTGTAATTCACCGTTTGATAGTGGATGAAAAATACAAAAATGATGAACTTCAGTCGGCTATAGATATTATTGAGTCAAGTAAAGATGGTTTAGATAGTTCTATAAGCTTATTTGAACTGAAAAAACAATAAAATGGTTTGGTTATTTTTATGCAAAATTAAGATTAAATTTTGACTTTTAGGTTCAATAAATTAATCTCCATTCCAGGCATCATAACCCCCAATTAAATTATAAAGGTTATTAAATCCAATATTTTTCATGGTTTCTAGGGCCATGGCTCCTCTGCGGCCGGTTTTACAATAAACCAGGTACTTTTTATTTTTATCCAGTTTTTTCAAATTGTCAGAAAAATCAGGATCCGTGAAATCCAGGTTCTCTGAATTTTTTATATGACCTTCTGCAAATTCCCAGGGTGCCCTAACATCCAGTATAATCAGGTCTTCATTTTTCATTAATTTCCGGGCCTCTATGGATGTAATGTTTTTAATGGGAGACATAGTATCACTCTTATAATATGTTCTTTTTTAGTATTAGGATTAGCAGGGGATTTAAAATATTAATTTAAAAATTATTAAATGTTCTGAAAATATAATAATCTAATAATTCAAAATTCTAATTTAGATCGGGATTATAATATATGGAGTAATATCCATGGAAACTCAAAAAACATCTAAAATAAAACTATTTTTAACCTTTATTTATATTCTGATTTTTCCAGCTGTTCTCTTATTTCTTTCTGGGAACTGGTTCTGGATTCAGGGATGGATATTCAGTATATGGTTTTTAGGCCTTTGTTACACTACCATCATTTTCCTATACCGTCATGACCCAGCACTCCTGGAGGAAAGGTACAAACAACCTGGAAGCGAGGGTGAAAAGGGCTGGGACAAATATTTTGTCATTATTCTGTTTATCAGCTTCATATCATGGATTTTAATCATGCCTCTGGATGCAGAAAGGTTTAACTGGACCACTAATTTCCCATTATGGCTGGAAGCACTGGGTTTAATTCTATTATTTGGTTCGGCCTTTTTGTTATTTAGATCATATAAGGAAAACACCTTTCTCTCGCCTCTGGTCAGGATCCAGTCAGAAAGGGATCAAAAAGTTGTATCTACGGGAGTATATGGATTTGTAAGACATCCTATGTATTTAGGTGCTGTACTGTTATTTTTAGGAACTCCACTACTTTTAGGATCAATGTATGGTTTATTAATTGGCCTATTCCCATGTTTATTAGTTGTATTACGTATTATTGGTGAGGAAAAGATGCTCTTGGAAGAATTAGAAGGATATGGGGATTATAAAAAGAAGGTCAGGTACCATTTAATTCCTTATATTTGGTAATATTGCTTTATATTTCATTAAATTTAATTAAAATTTTTTAGCCTTAATAAAAATTGTAAATAGAAATGTGAAAGGAGCGGGGTCCATGTCTGTAATTGAAATAAAAAACCTGACCAAATATTATGGAAAATTTCAGGCCTTAAATAAAGTGAATTTAACTGTGGAAAAAGGAGAAGTTTATGGATTTATTGGCCCTAATGGTGCAGGTAAATCAACTACTTTAAGAATCCTTCTGGGATTGCTTAGAAAGAATGAAGGGGAAGTTAAGCTCATGGGCCAGGATCCCTGGCATGATGCGGTGAAACTGCATAAAAAACTTGCTTATGTTCCTGGTGAAGTTAATTTATGGCCTAATCTCACTGGTGGGGAAGTAATTGATCTTTTGGGCAGATTAAGGGGAGAATTTGATATAGAACGCCGAGAAGAACTAATAAAACGATTTAAACTAGATCCTACTAAGAAATGTGGTGCTTATTCCACTGGAAACAAGCAAAAAGTTGCGCTCATATCGGCCCTGGTTTCAGATGTTGAACTTTATATCTTTGATGAGCCTACACTGGGATTGGATCCTTTAATGGAAGGGGTGTTTCGAAAATGCATCAAAGAACTGAAAAAAGGCGGAAAAACAGTTTTACTCTCCAGTCACATTCTGGCTGAGGTGGAAGCTCTCTGTGACAGGGTAAGCATTATAAGGGATGGTGAAATCATTGAAACCGGCACTTTCACCCAATTAAGACACCTAACCCGTACTTCCATAACCATTGATTCCTTTCAACCAATCACTGGCCTGGAAAACATAGATGGTGTACATAATCTGGTCATTGATGGAGATCACGCTCATTTTAGTGTAGATGCTGAAAAAATGGATTTTGTAGTGAAACACTTAACTCAATTTGGAATACAGTCACTTATAAGCACTCCTCCAACACTAGAAGAACTATTTATTCGTTATTATGGTGAAGAATATAGTTTGGATGAAGAAACTGGGAAGTGAGGAACATGTCACCAAATCTTGAAAGTATTGCTGGCACTTGGCCTATGATTAAACTAGCTTTGCACAGGGATAAAATTATAATTCCTGTTTTCATATTATTTCTGGTTCTATTGATACTGGGTACTGCTGCCAGTATCATTAATCTCTATTCAGATGCTTTAGTGCTCCAGGCATTTTATTTACAGATGCAAACCAACCCTTCCATTACAGCAATTTTAGGTTCAGTACTGGATCCATCGACTGGAGGCCTCACCGCCTGGAGAACTGGAATATCAGGACCTTTAATAATAGGACTTATAAGCATTTTTCGCATGGTCAGACATACTCGTAGTGAAGAGAGAAAAGGAAGACTTGAGCTTTTAGATTCTACGGCAGTAGGTAGACAGGCTTCCTTAACCTCGGCATTGTTCACTTCATTTGGAGTAAATATAATAATAACTTTACTTATTGCTCTGGGCCTAATTGTCCTGGGCCTGGAATTTACCAGTTCCATAGTCTTATCTCTAGGAATAGGGGCATTTGGATGTTTGTTCACTGCCATTACTGCAGTAACTGTCCAACTGACTGAAAGTTCCAGTGATGCTCGATATCTGTCAGTTGGCCTGCTAGTGTTATTTTTTGTATTGCGTATAATTGGATGGGATAATGGAAATCTTAAATGTTTATCTTGGCTGTCTCCTTTGGGATGGGTGCATCAAATACGTGCGTTTGCTGGCAATGACTGGTGGGTGCTTGGAATATTCATGATTTTCATTTTAGGACTGACCATCACTGCTTACTGGCTCTCATCTAAGAGAGATGTAGGATCTGGAATAATAAATCAAAGAGCAGGACCAGCTAGAGCTTCTAAATGTTTAAATAGTTCACTAGCTCTGGTTTGGAGGCTGCATCGGGGTATGCTAATATTCTGGGTGGTAGTATTTGCCTTAATGGGAATGGTGATGGGATTCACGGCTCAAACTGTCACTGATGCCATTTCTGCAAATCATCAATTTCTTCAACTTATTTCTCAAGTGAGTAATGGGGGCCCGGCAGATAGCTACTTTGCCTTAGTTCTAGCATTATTTGGAGAAGTATTTGCGGTTTACGCTATTTTAGCAGTATCTCGATTACGAACTGAGGAATCAAAAAAGTATTCAGAAATGTTACTAACTAATTCTGTTAGTAGAAGTCAGTGGATGGTCAGTAATCTAATATTCGCTGTTTTAGGATCAGCCCTGATAATGGTAGTATTTGCTCTGACCCTAGGCTTGGCTTATGGATCCAGCAGCGGTAATTTTTCCCAGGATCTTCTAAGGATATTGGCTTCTGCTCTGGTATATCTACCTGCAGTATGGATGCTTACTGGAATTACAGTATTTTTATTTGGTATTATTCCTAGACTTGCCTCCTTAAGCTGGGTGGCCCTAGGTTTATTCGTTGTAATCGATTTATTGGGTGAATTCTTTGATGTAAGCCAATGGATACTTAATTTATCCCCTTTTACTCAGGTACCCAAGTTATTTGCTGGTGATACATTAACTGCATCTCTAGGATGGCTTTTTATCCTTGCTGTAGCTTTAATTGTTGTTGGTTTATGGGGATTCCGTCGAAGGGATATAATCGGTTGAATTATTTTCTATTTTTATTTTATTTTATTTTCAATTTTCAATTTTCAATTTTCAATTTTCAATTTTTATTTTCTAATTTTATCCTTTAGGAATTTGGGAAATATCGGTCTAATAGGCCTGTATTCTCTTAAAACAATATTTAAAAATATTTAAAAAATATAAAATTATTAATAAAATGGATTTAACCCAGAAAATCTTCAGGTAAACCCTGCTCTAGACATTTTTCCAGTACTTTTTTAATTTTCTTCTGATGAGGTGGCCAGGCCATGTACAACAATCCCTGTAACTTCAACCAGGACGATGCTTCAGGTGTTTCTACCAGTTTACGCATTCGAGGGGTGTCTGGAATGCCGGCCAAGTGAAAGATATTGCTATGGGCATCGGCATAATAAACCGACTCGGCAAAGCCTTTACCAAGCATTTCACCATCTAAATTCCTAATATACACTCCTCCCTCTGAATACTGGGCTCCGCTGGCATTGTAACCAGTTTGGCCTCCCTGAACAATAGGGGTCATGGTGAAGTGACGAATGTCTTCAGGAACCATATCTTGGAACTGGAATTCCCAGTGATCAGGATACCAAGTATTAGTGACGAAATAATCTTCTGGATGGGACGATTTAACACTTTTAACCCATTCATCGATTTTCAAAGTCCCTTCAACATCCACTGCACGGTTTTCAGCATCAATAAACTGCCCCTTCACATCTACGGTCATCGTCCCTGGTGGTTGGGGCCCAGTGAGCCAATAAAATTCTAGGTTCTTATCTGTATGGGGTGCATACATGGTCATTTCTCGATCTCCATCGAATTGGGCCATGAACCAGTCCCATCCTCTAGAATGTGATGGTTTAGCCAGTACACTGGCGGCCCGAACCACCTTACACCGGGAGTTACCCACCGGTTCCAGGGCATTGCCCCACTGGTGGTCGAACCAGAACTTACCATCTTCAAAGGTTATTTCTTCCCCATCCAGCTTTAAGGTGCTGCCTGGTTCCAGCTGGAGATTGGTGGCAGAATAATAGAGGGTCCCGATATCACAGCAGCACGGAAGACATCCCTGGTTTCCCTGTAAGAGAAAGTCCTTATTAGAAGAGAACTTAAGATCGACTTCCATCTCCACATCTCTCTCACCGCCCTGATTCACTCCCCAAGCCCGCACGGTGAGAGGGAATAGATCATCTTTTTTCTCGGATATTATCTGGTTTTTCCCAGCTTCATAATGAAATGGTTGTGATTTAAATTTTAATAATCCAGTAGTACCTGCAATGGCGAAGGGTCTGCTCTGGAGGTGTTCTTCACCCGCCTTGGCTACGGCCAGCTGCATCTCAAAAATCTGGTTTTCCCAATCTGTTAAACCAAAATCATGGGCCATATCTGGAGGTAGTAGAGAATAATGATAGAAAGAAATCAGAATGCCATAGTCCTGCTGTTGAGTGTCACGGCAGTTACCTACAAAGAAGTGCCAACCTACTTGATAGCCCAGCTGAGGGGCAAAGTCTCGAGGAAACTCAATATTTGATTTTTCAGGAATTTTTTGGTAGCCGCGGCTGCTGTCCACTCCTAAAAGATGATTCATGGCATAAGCCTGCAGTGAACTTAGTGAAGAACAGTGTTTGAGAAGTTCTTGATACCGTTTTTGGTAACTGGGGGTGAATGAATCAGGATTATCTAATAAATCCTGTATTCTGTGCCTCATCCTATTACCAAATGCATCAGGACTGTTTTTATCGCTCAAAATACATTTTTTCACATCAGGTGATATTTCATCTGCATGGAATTTTTTCATCCACAGAGCCAGAGCAATATTTTCCTTTGTCAAATCATCCAAGTTATTAAAATCATCTTCTTCCATTTTATACCTCCTAAAATTTCAAATTAAAAAATAATAAAAATTTGTTAAATTTCTTATTTTACCAGAATATTCTTCCTAATTTCTCCCAGATTATCGCAGCCAGTAAGTATCATGGCCCGAAGTAAATCATCTTTTACATAATTCAAGTACATTTCAACCGCTATTTCACCACCACCAACGGTCATTTGGGCCAGGGGCCTACCAATGAGGGCCAAATCAGCACCCAGGGCTAATATTTTAAGCACATCAAAAACCTGTACGCATGGCACTGTCGGCCATAATGGTGATTTTACCTGAAACAGCATCCGCCACCTCAGGTAAAACCTCGGCCACGCCCTGGCCACAATCCATAACTCTTCCTCCATGATTAGAAACGTAACAGGCACTGGCCCCGGAATCTACCACCTTCAGGGCGTCTTCACTACCCATAATCCCCTTAAAAATCACCGGTTTTTCCACAGAATCTACCAGTTCCTGCAGCTCATTTTCACTTTTACGGTACACTATTTTTTCCGGTGAGGTCCAGAAGGTGGAACCGACCCCTTCTAAATCTACTCCCACAGCAATAACGTCCTTTTCTTCAGCCAGTTTAAAAAGCTGGATTAATTCTGCTGGGATTGAGGTTTGAATATGGGGATGTCCCATCCTCCATCTTCTCCCATGGTGTTTACTCCCAGGTATTCTGGAGTGGTGGGAGTGTTTCCCACTAGACCAACTGATCCAAAGGTTTTAGCCCCGTTTAACAAACCGAGATAGAATGATTTTTCAGGAATGGTGTCATTTAAAGAGAGTCTTACTCCAGAAAGACTGGCCCCCATTATGGGAGCAACCAGATCCTTTCCAAAAATGTTTAAAGACATTTCTGGTTCGTGGTGGGCCTTAACCACTCTCATTTTTAAACGGTATTTGTATAGGCTATTATAATTGGTTTCAAAGGTCCGAGATTGACCAACTCCACCCATACCAATGGGGGCCCCGAATTTCTGGCCAGTACATACCCGATCTCTCTGTCCGTCGCAGATAGAGTAAACACCACAGGTACCTGTGAGCATTTTTCGAGCCAGGTTACGGTAATAATTTAAATCTGTGGTTTCAGCATTTTTGCCCTGATAGGCAGCAATTTTTAGAGCAAAAACATCATCACTTATCTGTTTGAGGAATGTTTTGGGCATTCCACACACTGGGCATCCAAGTGTCAGAAATGTTATCAAACGTAGTATCTGGCTCTAAAATGGCATTGAGGTCTCCTTTTTCATCATCATAGGCAAAAACATTGCAATAGGTGCACAGATACTTCATATTTTCCCTCGGATTGCACTTAACTCTGAGAATAAAATTATTTTTTATCCTCTGATTTTTCTTTTTTTTCCATTAATTCTGCCTGTGCCTGACCTATAGCCATAATAGGGGGAACCCCTTTAGGGCAAACCTGGCGGCAGTTTCCATGGAAATCACAGGCCCACCAGCCATTATTAATATCTGCTTTTTCCAGACGCCTATTATCTGCGTCACGGGGATCAATATGGAATCTATAAAGCTTGGCTAGAGCAGCTGGCCCTAAATAATCTTTATTTTCTCCATCAACGGGACAGGCCCCATAACAGGCAGCACAGAGAATACAATTGGTATAAAGTTCCAGATCTGGCAAATCAGAAGGATCCATGAGATTTTCTTTTGGGGGTATAGATTCTGGTTTAATAACAGGTTCCATGAACTTGTAGGATTTAAAAAAAGCATTCCGATCTACAATAAGATCTTTAACAACTGGAAAATGGGGAAGTGGTTCCACCAGAACTTCCTGGGAGGGGTCCCAGCCCACTTTTTCTTCCAGTGCAGGATAAGGTGACAACGCGATTTGCTGTTCTCCTTTTAAGAGAGATGCCACCTGGGTCCTACAGGCCAGTCTGGGAACCTTATTAATGAGCATGGCACAAGCACCACAGACCGAGCCCCGGCAGGAATACTGAAAGGCCAGAGAATCATCAAATTGTTCTTGAAACTGGAATAAAGCTCTAAGAACTGTCATACTGGGTTCTTCTTCCAAAGAAAACGTATCGTAATGGGGAGCACTCATTCCTTCATGATAACGGAATACTTTTAATTTCATTTAGTAAACACGCTCCTGGGGTTTAAACATACCTAGAACAACGGGCTTATAGGAAACTGAAATTTTTTTATTTTGTAAAGAGGTAATGGTATGCTTAAGGAATTTTTTATCATCACGTGAAGGATAATCTGTTCTGGTATGGGAACCGCGACTTTCTTCTCGTTTCATGGCAGCAAATGCCACGGTTTCTGCCAGTTGAACTAGATATTCTAGTTCTAAAAAACGAATAATTGCCTGGTTCAAGGCCAGTTTTTTATTATCTATTTTGATCTGTGATAATTTCTTTTTAATTTCTTCTATCTCTAAGATGCCTTTTTCCATTACTACTCGGTCACGAAATATTCCGAATTTACTGGACATAGTATTATTTAAGGATTCTTTAATTTTGAACTGATTTTCACTGGTATTTCTAGATAATATAATTTTTAGTTTACTATCTATTTCCGTAATGGCCTTTTGCACGGTTTCCAGATTGTTCTGTTCTTTGCAGGAGCCTTTAGAAATTTCTTCTATTATCGCATCACCCACCATTCGCCCAAAAACAACAGTTTCTAATAGTGAATTACCTCCCAATCGGTTGGCTCCATGGACACTTATACATGCACATTCACCTGCTGCATAAAATCCTTTAAGAGATGTTTTCCCATCTTTATCTGCATCAATCCCTCCCATGGAATAATGCTGCCCTGGCTGAATTGGTATTGGTTCATTAATTGGGTCCACTCCAGCAAAATCAATAGATATTTGCCTTATACCAGGTAAACGCTCTTTTATAAGTTCCTCACCCAGATGGCGCAGATCCAAATGAACATATCCTCCTTTAAATCCTCTTCCCTCAGCAATCTCGGTGTCTATGGCTCGGGCCACCACATCTCGAGGCGCCAGATCCAATGAATTAGGAGCATAATTCCCCATGAAACGCTCCCCATTTTTATTAATAAGAATACCTCCTTCACCACGAGCCCCTTCGGTTATCAAAATATTTGTTCCATATAATGTGGTAGGGTGGAATTGGACAAATTCCATATCTTTTAAGGATACTCCAGCATTTAAGGCTAATGATTGCCCATCACCCGTATTTATAAGGGCATTGGTGGAACTATTAAATAATCTACCAAACCCTCCGGTGGCCATAAGAACAGCTGATGCCAGGAAGCCATGAATTTTCCCAGTAAGAATTTCCAAGGCAGTGCAACCCACACAATACTCATTTTCAGTTACTAGTGAAGTTACAAAAAAATCTTCATATATGGGAATATCTCTTGATATGACTTGTTCATACAAGGTATGGAGCGCATTATGACCGGTTCTATCTGCAGCATAACATGTTCTTGGAAAACCAGCTCCCCCAAATGGCCGCTGAGCAATTTTACCATTTTCTAAGCGTGACCAAGCAGTTCCCATGTGTTCCAATTCAATAACAGTTGATGGGGCCTCTCGACACATTATTTCCACGGCATCTTGATCAGCCAAATAATCAGACCCCTTCACGGTGTCATAGGCGTGAATTTTCCAGTTATCCACGGTTTCGTTTTCACCAGGAACATTGGCCAAGGAAGCATTCATTCCACCCTGGGCAGCCACGGAATGGGAACGCAGAGGATGGACTTTACTGATTATGGCTACTTTTAGCTGAGCATCAGACACCTGCAGTGCAGCTCGAAGCCCAGTAAGGCCTCCTCCGATAATAATAACATCATATTGGTGAATATTGGACAAAATATTCTTAGAAATAATTTCTTTTTCATCATCTAAACTCGAAATACCGTTCTTTTTTTCTTTTTCCTGTGAAGGACATTCTTTTTCTAATTCTTCTAATTCAGAATAGGGTATTTTTTCTTTTTCCAGGGGTTTAATGTCCAATTCACCATCTCCTACTTTTAATTGAAAATTAAAATTAGTATATAGTAAAAATTTAGCTAATTAAAATAAATAGCTTAATAATTGAAATAGTGATAATCTCAATTTAATCACCGGTAAGTGGTAAATTGCTGACTTTCCAGGCCACAAAACCACCTAAAATGTTATAAACTTTTGAAAAGCCGGATTCTCGCATTTTTCCCATAAAATATTCTCCTCTAACTCCAGACTTACAATAAATTAGGTAACTCTTATTTTTATTCAGTTTTTCTACTTTTTCTTGGAAATGATGGCCGTCATAATCTAGATTCTGGGCATGGGGGATGTGTTCTCGTTGAAAGTCAACATGAGGCCTTATATCAACGATACTAATTTCAGAATCTTCTTCCATTAATTTAAGTGCATCTTTAGGGTCTATGGTTGTAAAATGAGACATGATAAAAACTCTTTTAAAAATTATATATTTTATATTATGTTTTTCATCATCATTAATTTTTTTGCTTGAGATGGTTTGTAACTATTTTTGAAAAAAAGGAGTATTATATGGTTTTGGGACATGAAAAGCTCGTTTATCTCTTTTTAAAAATTATTTTTACACTGGCAATGTATGACTGATGGGACTATAAAAATTCTTAATTTACTACAATTTTATTAATAAAATATTAAATATCTTCTAAAATATACTATTATTAATTAAATTCCTAAGTTATAATCTTTAAAATCCTACTAGGTGATGTAAATTAGATTTTTAGTAAATTCTTTAAACTTCTAATTTCAAATTATAATTAAAATTCATATTCTAATTTAAGTAATGCTAAATTACATGCAGGGGTTGAATAATATAATAGATCCAAATCTCATGGCCATAATAATGCCCTTATCCTGGGCTGCAGCAGTTAGTCCTACGGCATTGTCTGTTTTTTTAATTATAATGTCTATGACGGATAATCCCAAGCTTTCAGGATTCTCTTTTTATTTGGGAGCCGTATTTGTACTATTATTCACTGTATTAATTGGCTTTTTAATGGGAAATGCTCTACAAAATACGGGGCATGCTGATCCGACTACCATAGCATCAATTGACATGTTTTTAGGTGCTATTTTAGTTCTATTGGGGTTAAGAAGTGCTTTTTCTAAAGGAAATAAAAGAAATAGCTCTTTATTTGAGTACCTTAAGATTGATAAAAAAGCAAGTAAATTTGCCCAGTTCCGTCGCTATTTCACAGTTGGTCTTTTAACCTTTTTAATTAATTTTAGTACAGCTATATTTGTTTTAGCCGCTGGAAGACAAATTGGAATTGCTAAAGCCGGATTGTGGGCTGATATAGGTGCAGTAGCGGTCTTAACCATCATCACTTTAATCGTGGTGGAAGTTCCTCTATTCTTCTTCTTAGTGTTCCCTAAAACTGCCCAAAGAGTTACTCAACCCATGAACCATTGGCTTTCTAAGCACACTAATTTGGTCATGGCAGCGTTTTTACTATTTATTGGAGGATTGGTCATTTATAATGGTCTTTCTCGTATAGGAGTAACCTGATAACAAGTAAAAATTCTTAATATAATGTTTATAATAACTCAAACCTAATTATAACAATAATTATAAATTATTTATTTTAATTTCTCTTCATTAATTTGATATAACATTAAGGGGAATTATAAATTATGGAATTCATACTTAATCCCCCTGAATTTAAAGGTCCTTGCAACCTTTCATTAACTATCAATAGTGGCCAAACTTCTCAACCAGCATGGGAAGAGAAAAATGGGGTTTTTCAGGAACTAGTTTTAATTGATAATAAACCATGTCTTTTAAAAGTGGCTGAAAGGGATGATTCATTAATAATTAATACGGAATCGCCTAATAAAATTTCAGAAGCCACTATAAAACAAAAGATTAACCATATATTCGACCTTGGATTTGATTTAAATCATTTCTACGATTTTTTAAGAGAGGATCCTAATTTGAAACCTACCATTGAATTCTGCGGTGGAATGAGATTATTCATGGCCCATGATCCATTTGAATGTATAATTTCATCAATATCCTCGGCCAACTGTTCCATTGTGAGATGGAACCGTTCCATTAGAGATATAAAGAGTAAATGGGGCCAAGAGTATTCACCTGGCCTTGAAAAATTCTATACTTTTCCTTCATCACAAATAATCTCTCAATTACCGGAACACGACCTGGAAGAGATGCAGAGATGTGAAGACCACCTTTCTGAAGATTTTGAATTTACTAACAATCTTCAATCTTGTGGTGTGGGTTATAGGGCTAAATACATCATTAAAGCTGCTGAAATGATTCAAAACGAAATAAAACTAGATAAATTGGCTAAGATGAGTTATGAAAATGCATTT
>JAHFBZ010000116.1 GCA_023249725.1 Methanobacteriaceae archaeon | reverse complement strand
CCCTTTAAACTTCTCCTAATTGATATTTTATTATTTCCACAACTTCTTCTACTGAAAAAGGCATTCCATTAAATTTAAGGGCCTTTTTACCCACTTTAAAACCAGTTTCCATTTTGATTAAGTTGGCTAATTGTCCTTTAGCATTATTTTCCAGTAAAACTGTTTTTTCAGCCATCTCCAGCATTTTCTCTGTTTCTGGATGTAATGGATAGACTTGTTTAAAGTGCAGGAATGCCACATCTTTATTTCCTAATTTTTCCACAGCTTCTCGAATAGACCAGTAAGTTGATCCCCATCCAATTACCAGAAGCTTGAAATTTTGCTCTTTTTTCAAATTAGGAGCACCATTATAGAATAATTCTGGTTTAAATGCATCTTCCAGTATTTTATCCATTTTATGCATTCGTTTTTCAACCATAGCCGTTCTGATATCCAGATTTTCAGTGATATGGCCTTCTTCGGTGTGTTCATCAGAATCGACAATGGCCAGGCCAGTGCCATGCCCAGGAACGGTACGGGGTGATATGCCGTTTTCAGTGAGTGCATATCGAAGATACTCTGGAAAACTTTCTACCAGGTAATCTTCTACTTCTAGATTATCCACATCCATTGAGGGTACATTATAATAAATATCGGCAAAATACTGGTCAGTTAATATAAAAACAGGTATCTGGTATTTATCAGCCATATTAAATGCCCAGTGGCCCACTTCCAGAGCATCTTCAAAATTTCCAGGTGCATAAATTATTCGGGGGAATTCTCCAGGACTGGAATATAGGGCCAAATCCAGATCTTCCTGTGCAGTACGGGTGGGAAGTCCCACGGCAGGCCCGGGCCTTTGTGCCAGATAAATAACAATAGGAGTTTCTATCATTCCAGATAATCCCACAGCTTCACTCATGAGGGCAAAACCACTTCCTGAGGTGGCCACTATCGATCTGGCTCCAGCATAAGAAGCACCTAATCCCATATTAATAGCAGCTATCTCATCTTCAGCCTGTTCAAAAATCATATCAAAATCATGTGCATTTTCAGCAATAAAAACCTGCAGAGGACTGGAAGGAGTCATAGGATAAGAAGACATAAATCTACATCCTCCGGAGATACATCCCAGGCCAACTGCTTCGGTTCCATTTATTAAAAGTTCATCTCTCGTCTGAAGGGCCTTGGAAATATCAATATAGATTTTTTTTGAATCTAATATGCTTTGCCCCATTACATAACCAGCACTTCCAGCTTTCAAATCATTATCTAATATTTTCTCTCCCTTCTGGGCAAACATAGCATTTATACACTCATCGAAGGCCTCTTTTTCAATCCCCAGTAAGCAGGATAGGGCACCTGCAGCAATTACATTGGAGTAGATAGGACCTCCCAGCTCCCGAGCCTTTTCTAGAAAAGGAATTTTGATTAAATTGTATTTACTACTATCTAGCTCTTTTAAAATATTATCATCACATATAATCACTGTTTCTGATGATATTCTATTTTCCAAGTGTTTCACAGATTCTTCACTCAAGGCCACCAGGATATCAATCCTATCTACATATGATCTAACTCTTTTTGATGAAGCACGTATCTGGGTGGAGTTTTGCCCTCCTCTAACCCGTGACATGTATTCTTTAGTAGAGAATACATGATAATCTCCTGCTTTAATGGCCTTAACCATTATACTTTCTACGGTTTGAATTCCCTGCCCTGCTTCCCCACAGAGAACTATAGAAACGTCTTCTTCAAGTTTTAAATTAGACATTAGTTCACCTTTTTCCCTTTTTCCATTTTAATCAAACTGAATTAAACTGATTTTAATATAAAATCCATTTAATTAATATTCATTTAAATTATAAATCAAATATGATTTAACAAATGCTTTGTTTAAAAAAATCCACAACTTTTTAATCCCCGCTTTTTTAGATATTGCTGGTGATAATCTTCAGCCATATAAAATGTTTTAGCTGGTTCGATGATGGTTACTATTTTTTTCCCAAATTGACCAGAGGATTGCATTTTTTCTTTTGATTCTTCAGCTTCTATTTTTTGTTTAGAATTTTGATAAAAAATTACTGATCGATATTGATCCCCAATATCGGGGCCCTGTCTATTTAATGTGGTGGGGTCGTGGCTGACCCAGAAGATATCCAGTAAATCTTGGTAGGAAATTTCCTGTGTATTATAAAGGATTTCTACTACTTCTACGTGATGAGTATTCTTTTGACACACCTCTTCATAGGTGGGATTTTCAGTTATTCCACCCATATACCCCACAGCAGTTGATTTAACTCCATTCAATTTCCTGAAAGTTTCTTCAACTCCCCAGAAACATCCCGCTCCAAAAGTAGCTCTTTCCAGATTTTCTCCAGATGGATCAAATTCAGATTTTAAATCTTTCATTATTAGCCCCCAGGTTTTCCAGTATTTTTATTATATAATTACAAATTATTTAGATCAGGATTTCAATATTACAATTTCAATATTACTATTATGTTGCTTAAAGTACAAATTATTTGAGGAAAAAGATTTTTTGAAAATAAAAAAATTTAAAAAATATACATATTTTAATAGTTCAGATTAGGGGCTATGATTAAAAATAATGGATTATCCAACATATTATTAATTATAAAATAATTTTAAGATGTATATTCTTGTATGGGCCTTATAATCACTTGATTGGTATTGATTAAGTTGAAAGTATTTAAGAGGGATATCTATGGAAAAATGTAGTTTGCAGGGACAGCTGGTGGATGATAAAGAAATTCCTATCTATGACATTCAAGTACTATTGCTGATTATTCTTCAACTTTTGCAGAGGACCCTGCGCTCGGAGATACAGTAACTGATAAAAATGGTAAATTCGAAATCGATTTCCCTCTAAACCCTGAATTCAAGGAAAATAAGAAAAATCAAATAAAAATAGAATTTTCCATAAATGATGAGATGATAATGAATATTTCTAAAGATATTAAAACTTCCTCTGATGGTATTAAAAATGAAATTGACTTTGGTATTATAAAATTTGATAATGGAAATATTGGAGTTAAAGGGCGAATTATAGATGAAAAAGGAAATCCTATAGTGGGATTACCAGTAATTCCTGAAGATGTTGATCATGGGAAGCTAGAATTAAATGCTCTGGACCTGATTGGGTCTAAGGTTAAATCTTTTATTAGAAATCAAAATATAATTCCTAATGAAGGAGTTTTAGGTAATTCTATGGATTTTATAAATGATAAATTTCAACTTTTACTCTTTTTTAGGGATGATTATTTAGGATCCTCAGTTACTGATGAACATGGTTATTACCGCATTATTTATCCTCAGGAGAAATATAGGGAAATTCTGGACAAGGAACCTGACATACGAATCATAGTTAAGGATAAACTGGGAGTATTTGAGTTTAGAGAGACCGAAGTTCACCAGAACATTAGCAATACTTTTGAAAAAATAAATGATATTATTATTAACCGGGCAGAGATTGAGGGGTGGCAGGTTACCTTAAATACTGATTCACCATCCAGAATTAGTTCCCATAATAATTTTGAGATATTGATTGATAATCATCAGGCCTGGGAAAAGATGGTGGAAGTGGTAGATGAAGCAAAATCTTATCTTTATTTAACCCAGTTTGTATTTTACCCAGAATTCATCCCCAAGTTTTTTTCATCTTCAGATGATTCACCAAATCCATCAAATTCATCAAATTCATCTGATTATAAAAGTGACGATACTTTAGCACATAAACTCCTACAAGCTCAAAAACGGGGAGTTGATGTTAAGATTATTATAAATGAGAATCGAGTCGTCCCTGATAATTACGATGAGTTAAGTGATTACTTTAAAGATAGTGATGTGGAGGTAAGAAGATACCCGGCCAAAGGACCTTATTCCATGCACGCCAAGGTTTTGGTTGCTGATGGAGAAAAAGCATTTATAATTGGATCACCATTCACTCAGAGTTACTGGGACACTAGTAAACATGATATTAATGAGCCAAGACGTCTGGAAAAGAACGAAGGCCCTTACCATGATGTTTCCACCTATTTTGAAGGCCCAGTAATTAATCACCTGGAAGAGTTTTTCATGGAACTATGGAATTATCTATCTGACCTTCATTTTAATGGTGAAAATAAGATAACTGATAATAGATCTTTAAATAAGGAAATAATCAATGAGAATACCTCAAAAAAATTACCTGATTTCAATCCACTTTTAAGAGTTGAAAACGAGCCTATACAAATAGTAAGATCTATCACTCCTCAATCTATAAATGAAAAAGGAGAAACTGGGGTATTGGAGGCTTATCGAAAAGCTATAACTAATGCCGAAGATTACATTTATCTGGAAAACCAGTATTTTACCAATAAATACATTATAGGTGCTTTGAAAAAAGTAGTTGACCTTAAACCCGACTTACAGATAATTTTATTATTAAATGAAGTTCCTGATGTTCCCACCTACCGGAGCTGGCAGCATTACGGTTTTGAATTTATGGGTCTGGATTTAGAAAAATTAATCATTGAACACCCTCAAATTGGAGTTTTTGCAAAGTGGTCAGGTAAATTCCAAAATGGAAAGAATAAACTTCGTAACTGTTACATTCACAGTAAAGTGGCTATTATAGATGATGTATGGGCCACCATAGGCACTTCTAATCTGGATGGTTCTTCTTTAAGTTTTTCTGAGGAGTTTGGAAGCAGTGAATTATCACAAAATCATCGTAACATGGAAATGAATACTGTAATGTTTGATTTAGAATCTCCGCGCTCAGTTAAAATTGAAAATTTTAGAAAAATACTGTGGGGAGAACACTTAGGAATGGATATTAGTAATCTGAAAAAACCTCAAGATGGTTGGCTTGATTTATGGAAAGACAAGGGTTATCATAATATTAGACAGCTAGAAAATGAAGAGATTATTCTCCACGGAGGAATATTGCCTTACAGTACTAAGAAAACTCCTAAAGAGCAAATTAAATATTTAGTGGAACAATACAGAAGAATAAAAGGAAGATTCAATCGTTAATTTAAATTAAAATTGAATTATTTTACGGATTGATGTATGGGACAATTGGCCTGATTTTTTAGCATTTTTTAATGAATAAGGTCTTGAATTTATGGTTATTAATATTTCATAGAGAATATTTAAGTTAAAATTATAAATATATCTTTTCATGAGTTGGGTTTGTAAAGTTTATGGGTGTTGTTATTTTTTTATATGTTTTTGTGTCCAGTTTTTCATTTTGTGGTGTAGGTAGGTGAGTATTCCGAGTATAGTTTTGTATTTCTTTTTTATTTGTT
>JAHFBZ010000115.1 GCA_023249725.1 Methanobacteriaceae archaeon | reverse complement strand
TGGAATAAAAGTTGTTTACTTGAGGCAAAGAAAGTATTTAGCCATAGATGGGCATTTAAAATAAATTTATTATAATAAATTAATATTATAATCATAATATGAATAAAATAAGTATATAAATAAAAAATTTATTAATGGAAATATTATTCTAATAGAATTTGAAATTAATAAATAAATTAATAAAAATAAATTTAATTAACTAACGATTATATATCATTATCCAATTCCAATGAATAAGGAGGAATATTAGTGAATCTCTGGAAAGATATTGTTCCCGGACCATCAATACCGGAAGTTGTATACGCAGTAATCGAAATACCAAAAGGATCAAGAAATAAATACGAATACGACAAAGACCTAGAGTCTTTTGCTCTAGATAGAGTTTTATATTCACCATTTGTTTATCCTGCAGATTATGGATTAATACCTCAAACTATTTATGATGATGGAGATCCCATGGACATTATGGTCCTTATGGAACAGCCAACATTCCCTGGATGTATTATTGAAGCTCGACCTATTGGTATCATGAGAATGATTGATGGTGGAGACATGGACGACAAAATACTTGCAGTCCCCTTAAACGATCCTAAATTCACAAATATAAAAGACATCGATGATGTTCCTTCTCATTTATTAAAAGAAATTGCCCATTTCTTCAAGGAATATAAACATCTTGAAGGAAAAACAACCGAAGTACTTGGTTGGGAAAATGCCCAAAAGGCATTTGAAGCAATTAATCATTCCATAGATTTATATAAAAATGAAGAATAATAATATACTAATATAACAATTAGTAATAGTAGGAATAGTTAGTAATAGTAGGAATAGTTAGTAATAGTAGGAATAGTTAGTAATAGTAGGAATAGTTAGTAATAGTAGGATGATATAAAATAAACTAATTGTTTTATATTTTTAATAAACCTATTGTTATTTGATAATTTTATATGAAATTAAAAGAAATTTAACCGAGGGATCTATTTGTACTATATATCCAGAATTAAGGACACCGTGAGAATTCCCCCTCACCGTTTTGAAGAACCTCTAGAAGAGGTGGCGATTGAAACCATGAATGAGGCCTATGTTGGGAAAATAGATAAAAAATTAGGTCTTATGGTAACCGTCAAATCAATAGATGAAATTGGTGTAGGTAAAGTCATAATGGGGGATGGAGCAGCCTTCCACGAAGTTGAATTCACCGCCCTATTCTTTAAACCAGAACTTCATGAAATAATAGAAGGTGAAGTAATTGAGATAGCTGAATTCGGTGCCTTCATTAGAATTGGACCAATGGATGGATTAGTTCACGTTTCTCAGGTTACTGATGATTACATCAATTATGATGGAAAAAGAGGCGCACTTCTAGGTAAAGAATCTAAGAAAACTCTTGATGAAGGTAGTAAAGTTCGTGCTAGAATAGTGGCTCTAAGTTTAAAAGGTCGTTCTACCAAAGAAATTAAAATTGGTCTCACCATGAGACAACCCGGACTTGGAAGATTCGAATGGGTTGAAGAAGAAAAAAGGAAGAAGAAGAAATGAGTATGAAAGCTTGCACCAGGTGCAAACGTATAACAACAGAGGAACGCTGTCCAGTATGTAATATAACTACATCAACTAACTGGAGTGGTCTTTTAATAATAATAGATCCCGAACGTTCAGATATAGCCCATGAACTAAATATCAACATCCCTGGAGAATATGCACTGAGGGTTAGATAGTGTTAATGCTAACAAAAGAGTTAAGATCAAAGTTAAAAGAGCCATTAGGTAATCTATACACTTCCCTTAACGAAGTAAAAAACTCTTTAGCAAAATATGACTATATAATCTCTGTTGGTGATGTTACTACAAGAAATCTCATTGAATCCCAAGTATATCCTCGATTAGGAATAATAGATAATCGAATACAAAGAAAGGATTCAGATCATGAAATAGAATATCAAGCAACAATATTAAATGCTGAAAATCCACCTGGAACCATAACTAAAGATCTATGGGAAACCATAGACCATGCTATTAGCTCTTCATCAAACAGCAAGGAAAATTTTTTGATAGTGGTTAAAGGAGAGGAAGACTTGGCGGTCCTTCCCAGTATTTTAATGGCCCCTGAAAATGCAGTTGTACTGTATGGGCAACCCAATGAAGGATTGGTTGTTGTTGAAGCGAATAAATTAAAGAAAAAAGCTGAAGAATTAATCAATGAATTTGAGGAGGCACAATAATGGAAATCAATATAATCAAAAAAACTGAAAATCCACTCTTAGATAGAACCGAAATAGATTTTGAATGTGTATATCAAGGCGAATCCACCCCTAAAATATTAGTCGTTAAAAGCAAGCTAGTAGCTATGTTAGATGCTGATAAAAACCTCCTAGTGGTAGATAAAGTAAAACCTCACTTCGGTGAAGGTAAAGCCAAAGGTTACGCCAAAATTTACGGGACTGAAGAAAGTTTAAACGATGTTGAAACCGAACACGTCCTTAACAAAAATAAAGAAGCCTCAGCAGAGAGTACTGAGGAGGAATAATTATGAAAAAAGGTGAACTTTACGACATTAAAGATGACAAATTAAATAGAAAAAATCCTTTTTGTCCTCGATGCTCCAGTGGAGTATTCATGGCTGACCACGGTGACAGATACTCCTGTGGTAAGTGTGGATACACTGAATGGAAAAATAAAGACAAGTAATTAATTTTTTTTCTAATTTTTAATTTTATTTTTAATTTAAATCAGATTTTTTTTTAATGAGTTAGTTTATTTTTTTAATTTATTTCAATTACCGTCCTAAATTACAGCATATTTAATATAACTGATAATTAAATAGTTTCATAATAGATAATCATAAATAAATATTAAATTAATCTCAATTTATTATATTAACAACAAATTAAGGATAAAACGTAAAAAAGGTGTTTTTGTGAATTTAAGGGCTGGAAGACTTGGTAAAAAGATGAGTGAAGATGCTGCTACATTTACATCTTCTTTAGAATTTGATAAATACATATTTGAAGCAGATATTGAATGTAATAGGGCCCATACAACCATGCTAAGTAAGCAGGGCATTATTGAATCTTCCACAGCACAGGAAATATTGGAAGCACTGGATGAGCTCAAAAGTGAAGGAATTGATGCTTTAGATCTGGATCCCTCAGTAGAAGACATACATATGGCCCTGGAAAATTATGTTACCGCTAAAATAGGTAAAAAAGCAGGTTTCATGCATACTGCCAAGTCCCGAAACGACCAGGTAGCTACTGATCTCAGGATAGTGCTTAGGCAAAAAATAATAGAAATTCAAATAGATATTCTTGATTTTATAGAAGGATTAGTTGATTTAGCTAGCGAACATACTGAAACAGTGATAATAGGTTACACTCACCTGCAACATGCCCAGCCCACCACATTTGCCCATCATTTAATGGCCTATACCCATTCACTTAAAAGAGATTATGAAAGGCTCAAAGATACTTACAAGAGAGTTAATATAAATCCATTAGGTTCAGCAGCCATGACAACTACTAGTTTCCCTATAAATAGGGAGATAACCACGAAAATTCTTGGATTTGACAGTTATATGGAAAACTCCATGGACGCCGTGAGTTCTCGTGATTTCATCGCTGAAACCATTTTTGATTTATCTATGCTGCTAACCACTATTAGTAAGATCTGTGAAGAAATGGTTCTATGGAGTACCCATGAGTTTGGCCTTATAACCATTTCCGATGAATTTTCATCCACATCTTCTATAATGCCTCAAAAAAAGAATCCTGACGTGGCTGAAATAGCAAGGGCCAAAAGTGCAGTATTATATGGTGAATTAAATACCATATTAACCATCTTAAAAGCAATTCCTTACACTTACAACCGTGACTTGCAAGAGATAACACCCCATCTCTGGAATGGAATTGAAACAGCTCACTCCACATTAAATATTGTTAGAGAAATGGTTTTAAGTATAAAAATTAATAAAAAACGAGGTCTCGAGCTAGCAAGGGCCAATTTTGCAACAGCTACTGATTTAGCAGATGTTATTGTACGGGAAAAACAAATACCATTTAGAATTGCCCATAAAATTGTAGGTAGAATGGTAACTGATGCTCTGGCAACTAATATGAAACCTGAAGATATTGACGCTGCTTTTCTTGATGAAATAACTGAAGAAATAAGTGGCAGTCCATTGGGATTAAGTAATGATTTAATTTCAAAAGCATTAGATCCATTGGAAAACATTAAAATGAGGAAAGTTCCAGGCGGTCCTTCACCAGAAATGGTTAATCTTACTTTAAAAAATCTAAAAACTTTTTTAAGTAATGAAGAGGATTATTTGAATACAAAAAATATCTAGAATAATATTTAATTTTTTATAAAATTTTTTTTATAATTTAGTATTATATTTAATTTTCAATTATAATTATGAATTAAATAGATTTAAAAAATAAATTAAAATAAATTATTCTTTCTTTTTATTCCTATCTTTTTCGTATTTTTCGCTTATTTCTTTAGCCAGTTCTTCATCCTCAATAACCACGGCTCCAGTATATCCACAATTATAACATTCCCATACAGACCAGTTCTGAGGTAAAGCCCATTTAATGTTGTCTGAACCACAATTGGGGCAGAATTTTCTTTTCATAACATATATATAGTTTAGTATGCAATATAAAATTATGGATGGAAAAACAGACCCTAAAATTATTGGACTAATAGGAATATTAATTGGAATATTAATGTTAATCTACCCATTCCTAGTTGGTTATCTTGTAGGAATTTTCCTAATTGCTTATGGGCTACTTAAAGTCTTTTCCTGATCTTTTAGGAAAAATGATTAATTTACTTCAATTAATTTTAACTACTTCAAGTCCTTACAAAGACTCCAAATAAGATCTAAGGCCTGACCTGGTTCTAATGCACCTGCACGAGTTTCTCTTAGGACTCTTTGAATTGAATAGCGCCTCATATGAGGAAACTTCTTTTGTACTTCTCCTAAAAGAGGACATCCAAAATAGTTTGATTTTTTTACATTAAATAAAGAAGTTAAAGATTGTAGCTCTTGTTTAGAAACTCCTAAAAAGGCAGGCAGATTTATTCTCAAAATATCCTCCTTATAGACCATAGCCTGATATCCTGTGGAAATCATATCCCCAAAAATAACTATATTTATATCGTTTTCTTTAGCGTGTTTAATTACAGCTTGATGAATCATCTTAGAGCATCTACCACAAGGATGAAATCTGCCATCAAAACTTTCATTAATAAAATCTGAAAAATCTAGGGGCACATAGTTGTGATCTACGCCCAATTTTTCACATAAATTATTTATATTATTTTTAAAGCGTTGAGGCAGT
>JAHFBZ010000114.1 GCA_023249725.1 Methanobacteriaceae archaeon | reverse complement strand
TAATCTAAATAAGAGAATATGATAGTAATAAGAAGGATTAAAAATGTTAAATCCTTTGGAATATAACAATTGCTATTTAAAATATTATTGGGAATTAGTTTTAGAAAAAATAATGAATTCAGTTATTGGAGAAATAATGAACTAAATTGAACTTATAAAAATTAATTTACATATTAATATTGATACAATTAATTTTAATTTATATAATTATATATTCTATAGAAAATGAATTTATAGAAAAGATTCAAAAGAAGATGCTTGGGTCTTAAAAATCACTAATTTAAAATAACTAATTTAAAATAAATAACAATCTATTATAATATCTATTATAATAATATAAGTCAATATTATGTAAGAATTATTATTATCTAAATTATTATAGCTTTTATATTAATTAATAGCTTTTAATAAATATTTAGAATGAGAGGAATTGGATGGAAACTCAGAAAATAAATGAAAATCCAGTATTATCTATTAAAAGCGACCTAATAGTTTTAATTGCTGCCGCTATTAGTCTATTTATTCTAAACTGGCACATTAACCTTAATATAAAAACAATTGCAGGAATAATTTTAGTTATTGCAACGGGTTATGGATTAACCATCATATTTTTTCCAAAAAAAAATGATATTGATCTTTTGTCAAGATTAATATTATCTCCGATTTTAGGAATCTTTTTAATCGGTTTTTGGAGTATTTTATTGAATTATACACCTTATCATGGAACCACCATATACTATGAACTTGCCATAATTCCAATTTTATTATTATTATTTATAATTAGAACTATTAGATTTTTAAGGTCAAAGAAATCTATTTCTAATTTGTCAATCAAAAGGAAGGATAAAAATAAGGCCAATATCCATGAAGATGACTATAACAATTTAAATACTGCTAAAGCTGCGGCTAAAGCAGAAAAAGAAAAATTAATGAAAATTAATGAAAAACTCAATACCACTGAAACAGTTACAACTTCCAAATATTCCCCAAAATCATCAGAAAACAAAACAGCACCTACCCCTAAATATTCCTCAAAAACATCAGTAATGCCTAGACCCCCAAGTTATGGTAAGAAATATATTGATAAAAGTAAAACTACCCAATCAGAATCAAAAAATAATAGTAAACCTGATAAATCAAAAAATAGATGGTCATTAAAATCTCAGGAAGATTCCAAAGTTGATAAATCAAAAGAAAAAATCGAGGTAATAAAAGTTAAAAAATCCATGAATGATATAATTCTGGTACTTATTTTAACTGTGATATGTGGAATTTTAATATTTTTACCTCAAACTTCAAGTTCCATTAAAATGGTATTTATAATACTACTTCTTTTCTTTATATTTGGGTATTCCGTGCTATCTGGACTATTTATTAAATTTTCAGACCAAAGATTGTTAAAAAAGATCATTTACAGTGTTTTATTGAGTATAAGTATTGTTTTAAGTCTGTGTGCTTTATTAACCTTCCTCAAAATCCAACCCCCATCCGCATATTTCTTAGCAGTTATTCTGGTTATTTCCTTGGCCATGGGAATTTTAGGATACTTAAGAACGACTAGACATCATAAAAAAGTAAAACAAAGTTTTAGATATGATAAAAGTGAATTAATTTCAGAAAAAAGTGAATTTAATGTTTTAAGTATATCCCAAAAAGAATCATTATCCGAAGCTAATTTAAAAAATGAAGACCGGATTTTCAAAAAGTATTCTGAAGATACCCATGAAAAACCCCTGCAAAATAGAATTAATAGTAAACTAAATAATGATAAGCAAAATTTAAAACTAAGTGATTTAGAAAAGGAAAAAATTACCCCGGTATTAAATGATAAAGGTCCCAGTAAAGATATTAAAACAACGGATGAATTCAAGACATCTTTAAGTCCTTCAGATGCTAGAAAAATGGTTATGTCCCGTAAAAAGGATATGGAAAAAGATGGCCGGGAAAAAAGCAAATCATCCCATGTATATGATAAACTCGAAAAAGATAAGAAATCAGATTCTAAAAAGACTTCAAAACCTATTTCCAGCATATCTAGAAAATTATCTCCATTCAAATTAATTATTGTTTTAATTCTAAGCATAATAGGTATTATTTTTACAATTCAACCAGTATTCTCATTTTTATCTTCAAATTTAGGAATTGCCTTAGGAGAAATTGTTAAGTTAATATTTATAGCACCAATTCTTCTCTATTTGCCAGGATATGCTATAAAAGAGTTATTTATACCGGAAAAATTCTCAGGAATTATATTTACCGCAGCTATCAGCATAGTTATTAGTTTATCTTTGGATATCCTGATTCTATTTGGAATGCTGTACATAGGCCATTTATTTAACCAGACAGACATGAATCAAAGTTTGTATGTGGGAATTTTAGCAATAATATCCATTATATGTATCTTAATTGCATTTTGGAAATCTAATAAAAGAACAGTTTCAACTGACACATTCCTAGATGACCTTTCTAAAAAGGACTTTAAAAAAGATAAAGAGATGGGAGAAAATAAAGTAGGATTGGATAAAAATAAGGATGAAGAAGTATTAAATGAAATAAAAAAATATTCTAAAGCAAAATCAGAGAATATTAAAAAAGATAAGGGTATAGAAATTCTCAAAGAAGATATTGCTCTGGCAAAAAAAGAAGTTAAAGAAGATCCATTATTTACCATTAAAAAATCTGAGCCAGCAGTTGTTAAAAAACTAGCTCAAAATAATTACTTAGAAGAAGATCTGGCCAAATCATTTTCATCCTCTGATATTTTTGATGATAAAAAAGAGGATAACCAAATTAAAAAACCAGTAGGCACCAATCAAGATAATAAAAAGAGATTTATACCCTTAGATCTTCTAATTGTTTTAACCATCACATTTTTAACTATTATAAGCATCTATGTTCCCGCCATAAGTAAAACTCTATTGAAGCCCATGCTAGGACTATTATTCATTTTATTCATTCCAGGATATACATTAATTGCAGCATTATTCCCTAAAAAACAAGACTTGGACAACATTGAAAGATTGGCCCTGAGCTTTGGAATGAGCCTGGCCATATCTCCATTGATAGGACTAGCACTTAATTATACTCCATTTGGAATAAAATTAAACCCCATAGTAATTTCTTTAACAATATTTACTATTATTATGGTTTTAGTGTCTTATATTAGAAGAAGAAAAGTTTCTAGTGAAAATAGATTTAATCCAGAAATTACTAGCTCCTTATATTCCTTGAAACAGTCATTTAATAGTGAATCCAGACTTGATAAAATTCTTTCCATAATATTGATACTTTCTTTAGTGCTGGCCATTGCTACTACAGCATATATAATTGTTAAACCTAAGGAAGGGGAAAAATTCACTGAATTTTACATTTTAGGACCTAATGGAAAAGCCAGTGACTATCCGACCAATCTCACCTTAGGACAATCTGGAAAATTATTTGTTGGTGTGGTGAATCACGAATATTCTACGGTAAATTATAAAGTAATGGTCAAGATACAGGGAAAAATCATAAGCACTGAAAATATAAGTCTTAAAAATAATCAGAAATGGGAAAAGGCCATAATTTTCACACCAGATGAATCTGGAACTAATCAAAAACTGGAATTAATTTTATACAAGTTACCTGATGATAAAAATGCTTATAGATCATTACATCTATGGGTTAATGTAGTCTAATCCAAATAGCTAATTTAAATTTATGATGTTGAAAATTTAACTAGTAAAACAGTAATCAAGTCAATAATACTATATAATATAAATCTCTTAAAAAAGATTAATTTATATAAAAATTGGCCATTAGAATATCTTTTAAAAAAGATTTTAATTAACTTTATTAAAATTACCTCAATTTTAATTAAATAATATAACTTAAAGAAAATTTTAAACCATTTTATAAATAAAATCTTGATAAAACTATTATAAGGAAGTATGATTCATGCAAAATAAAAATATAGTTGTGACAGGTGGTTTAGGATTTATTGGAAGCCATTTAGTTGATAAATTAGTTGAAAATAACCAAGTTACTATTATTGATGATAAATCATCGGGAAATATCAACAATCTAGCCTACCCCCAACATAAAAATCTGGAGATAATAATTGGGGGAATTAATGATTTAGACTTAAAAGAAATCTTCCAGGAAAAAGATTACATATTCCATGAGGCAGCCATGGCCAGTGTTCCTCTGAGTGTGGATTTTCCAGAAGAATCACACAGAATAAATGCCACTGGAACCCTAAAAATACTAGTTGCTGCTCGAGATGCTGGTGTAAAGAAATTATTAAATGCCTCCAGTTCCGCGGTTTATGGTGACAATACTAACATGCCCCTTAAAGAAAGTGAGCCAGTAAATCCACTATCACCATATGCCGTTTCTAAAACATCTGCCGAACAATACTGTAAAGTATTTTCAGAAGTTTACGGTTTAGAAACAGTTTCTTTTAGATATTTTAATGTTTTTGGGCCTCGTCAAGCCCCAGATTCACAGTACGCCGCCGTTATTCCTAAATTCGTTGATTCGTTGTTAAATGGCCATTCGCCTATAATTTATGGTGATGGAGAACAGAGCAGAGACTTTATCTTTGTTAATGATGTGGTTGATGCTAATATAAAGGCCTGTGAGTCAAAATTCAGTGGAGTTCTTAATTTAGCATGTGGGACTGCTTTAAGTGTGAATGAACTGTTTATTATGATTAAAACTATTTTAGGATCTCCTTTGGAAGCAAAATATGTGGAAGAACGTTCCGGTGATATAAAGCATTCCATGGCCGAAGTTAGTGGCCTGAGAAATATTGATTTTAAAGCAGAAAAAGACTTTGAAAGACAATTAAGAGCGACTATTGAATGGTTTAAAAAATCAAAGAAATAGTCTAATATATCCACTTATTTAATTGTTAATAAAAAATTTAGGGGTTGTAAAGTTTAGGGGTGTTGGAACTTTTGAAAAAAATATTTGAAAATATTATTTTCTGGATTTTAATGGAGTCTAATTCAAAATTAACCTAGTTAAATATAAATATTAGGTGAGAGTAGATATATTATCATGCAAAATCAAATAATACCCACTCTCAAGTTTAGTATTGACTCCATACAACTTAAACTTTCCGATTTTTTCACAGGAAAACAAGATTTTGAAACCATTCTAAAGGATCGGTTGAAACCCAATTATAACGCTCGAAATATTAATCAAAAACTGTATTTGCATGAAAATAATCATTTCGAATACATGAACCCTATTTGCCCATATTGTGGTTCTAAAAATATTATTAAACAGGAATATCGTCATAGAAAATTGTTAATTGATGATAACAAGCCTTTGAATGTTTATTTGCGAAGATATCTGTGCAAAACTTGTGAGCGAAAATCCACCACAAACATCAAATCACTAATAAAACCATATAAAAGATACATAAACCTATTTAAAGAAAAATTAGAACGTTTTATTGAGACTGGTT
>JAHFBZ010000113.1 GCA_023249725.1 Methanobacteriaceae archaeon | reverse complement strand
GATTTGATGTTTGTGGTGGATTTTCGCTCACAAGTTTTGCACAGATATCTTCGCAAATAAACATTCAAAGGCTCTTGATCATCAATTAACAATTTTCTATGACGATATTCCTGTTTAATAATATTTTTAGAACCACAATATGGGCAAATGGGGTTCATGTATTCGAAATGATTATTTTCGTGTAAATATAGTTTTTGATTAATATTTCGAGCGTTATAATTGGGTTTCAACCGATCCTTTAGAATGGTTTCAAAGTCGTGTTTTCCTGTGAAAAAATCGGAAAGTTTAAGTTGTATGGAGTCAATACTAAACTTGAGAGTGGGTATTATTTGATTTTGCATGATAATATATCTACTCTCACCTAATACTTATATTTAACTAGGCTAATTTTGAATTAGACTCCATTAAAATCCAGAAAATAATATTTTCAAATATTTTTTTCAAAAGTTCCAACACCCCTAAACTTTACAACCCCCTTTTTTTAAGAGTTTACATAATTTATTATTTTTTAATTATTTATTGTTTCTAGAATTTTTGTGTTGGCTCTAAATATTCATACCAAAATTTTTATAATAAATCTATTTAATATAATTCAAATGAAGAATCTTCTTTTGACATTATGGAGGACCATGTCCTTCGTATGGCCCTACAGGACTTTGGCCTAATTTTAATCTCTAATGATGGCAGTTTTGGTATGATAAAAATGCCTCAAGATTACTTAGAAATCATTAAAGAGCAAATAACTAAATACAAAGATCAAAACGATGTGGATGAATTCAATAAGGCCCAAATGAACTTGGAAATTATTTCTAATAATTTTAAAGAAACAGGACTAGACGAACTGGTTTATTATTTACAATAAACCATTATCTTTAGTTCTTTCATTTAATTTACAAAGCCCAGTTCTATTTATATGATAATGTCCATATATAAGTAATAAGTTGAAATATGAATTTATTATATAATGGAGGTCAAAAGATGGAAGATAGGCAAAAGGATTTCTTATTATATATTTTGGGTTTTGTAGGTCTTTTAGTTTTTCTTGGAGGAATATTTGGGCTTTATGATTGGAAATATGGTCTTTTGGTGGCAATTATAATCTGGTTTGGTGCTGGAGCATACCGAAAATATTTTGCAATACCCTAAAAATAAATATTTTTTATATTTTTAATTCATTTTTTATTAAACACATTCTTTTCATCTATAACGGAATTAAATATTTTTAAATTCATATTATTTTTATTATTAGTAAATATTTATTAAAAGATCAGATAATATAATAGTTATCATGATTACTCTAATGAGGGTTTATTTTGAATAGTACTATTGAAGAAATTAATCAGAAAATTACAAATGGCGAGGCCAAGGTCTTAACTGCAGAAGAAGTAACTCAAATGGTTATAAATGGTGAAAAACCAAGTGTTGAAGACGTAGATGTGGTAACTACTGGTACCTGTGGGATTATGTCTGGAACAGCAGCTATTCTCCACTTAACTGCTGGAGATCCAGGTTCATTTAAAAAAGCCAAAAAAATATACTTAAACGGAGTTCCAGGATTTCCAGGGCCATGCCCCAATGAATGGCTGGGTTCAGTAGACTTAATGATTTATGGAACAGCCCACAGTATAAATGATCATGAATATGGTGGTGGATTCTTATTCAATGACATGGTGGCTGGAAAAGAGATTGAAATTGAAGTAGAATCGATTAATGGGGAAATAATCAAATCAACCACTACTCTGGAAGAAATGAGCACGGCTAAAATGATTGGAACCCGGATGGCCTTTAAAAATTACACGGCATTTACAAATCCCAATCAAGAGGCCATATCCTCCATATTCCATGCCATAGATATGGAAGGACCATTCAAAGGCCTTTCATTTTCGGGTTGTGGAGAAATAAACCCTCTTCAAAATGATCCATTAATGCAAACCATCTCTATGGGAAGTAAAATACTTTTAAATGGTTCTGAAGGATTTATAATGGACAATGGTACTCGGAGCACTCCTGAAAAACCCAATCTCATGTTAGCTGCTAATATGCATGATATGGATGCTCATTATCTGGGTGGTTTTAAAACAGCGGCCGGCCCAGAAATATTTGATTCAGTAGCCATTGCAATTCCTATAACTGGTCAGGAAGTTCTGGAGAGGACATTTATTAAGAATTCTGATATTAAATTGCCTGTGGCAGATATTAAAGGGCGACATCTACCTCTTACTGAAACCAATTATGGTGAAATGTGGGATGGGGCCGATGTGAGGCCAATTTACCACTCAGAAAAATGTGCAAACTGTGCTGAATGTATTGTGAGGCAAAGATGCCCTACTATGGCCTTTACTGATTCATTAGATACCCAAAAATGTTTTGGTTGTGGAATGTGTGCTTATTCCTGTGAATTTGGCACTTTTGAAATGAATACTGGCTCAGTAGAACTTAAACTTGCTCAGGGTGAAGTAGATGTACCTATTGCATGTAGACAATCAGACCTTAAGCGGGCCAGAGAAATTACTTTGGAACTTAAAGAAAGAATAGAAAATGGTAGCTTCTTGATTAATAATTGTTTTTAAGGACAAAATGCATCTAACATGTTTGATAATGTATGTATAGGCTTAATTATTTAAAAGTTTAATTTGGTGATTCAGTGATAGAATATGATGTAATAATTGCAAGATATGGTGAATTGGGCATTAAAAGTCCTCGTGTGAGGAGAAGATTTGAAAATAAATTAGTTTCAAACATTAAAAGTTCATTTGAATGTGAAATTAAAGTAATTCAAGGCAGGGTATTCATAAAACCGGCTAATTATCCAGAAGCCTTAGATAAACTGACCAAAGTTTTTGGAATAGTTTCTTTCTCTCCTGCCATAACTACCATAACTGATTTTGATAAAATTGCTGAAGATATGGAAATATATGTCGATAAACTTGAATCAGATGGATTAATTTCTTCTAAAACACCATTTGCTATTAGAAGTCGTAGAGTAGGAGAACACGATTTCTCCAGTCAGGAATTAGGGGCCTTTGCAGGTTCAGTGGTTGTAGGAAAGATTGGAGCACCTGTTGATTTGACCAACCCTCAACTGGAGATATTTGTGGAAACCCGTCAGGATGAGACCTTCATTTATCACCAAAAAATTGCAGGACCGGGTGGATTACCTGTAGGAACTCAGGGCAAGCTAATTGTCTTACTTTCTGGAGGCATAGACTCTCCAGTAGCAGCTTATATGATGATGAAAAGGGGATGTCAAATAACTGCCCTGCACTTTGATAATGAACCTTTTACGGACCCCAAGGCATTGGATAAAGTTCAAAAAATTGCTGAAAAACTTAGAGAATATTCTAATGGTGTCAAACTAACCTTGAAAGTGGTCAAATACGGCCAATACTTACAGAAGTGTAGTGATGAGGCTGAAAAGTTGACCTGTGTTTTATGTAAAAGTGGAATGTATCAAACTGCAGAAATGGTGGCCCATAAAGAAAACGCTCTGGGAATTGTGGATGGTAGTAGTGTGGGTCAGGTAGCTTCACAAACCTTGCCAAATCTTTTAGCCACCAGAAATTCGGTTTCCATGCCAGTTTTAAGTCCCTTAATTGGTATGGACAAAGTAGAAATTGAAAATATGGCCAAAAAAATAGGTACCTATGAAATTTCTATAATTCAGGATGGTGGATGCAGTGCGGTTCCTAGATATCCAGAGACTAATGCGGATATGGAAAGACTTATTGATGCTCAGGAAGCTATTGGTGTGGATAATGAATTAAAATCAGTTATTGATTCTTTAAAAACTGTTTAGAAAAATATAGGCGTTTATAATAAATATTATTTATAAAAATGTGTTTTAAAAACTTTTATGGCCTAAGATCAATTCACACGGTTTTTTAAAATGCTTCTAATTTTTTATAGAAATATTTTTTTATTAATGGCCTTTTAATTGAACTTTAAAATGTTATTAGTAACTTTTATATGCTAGTCTTAACTATATTTTAAAATGATTATACTCATAAAAAGATTTAAACTATTTTAGGTATTTTATTAGGTCATTTTACTTTTTTAAATCATTTTTTAAAAGTTCTTTGACTTATTAAATTGTACCTGTTGCCCAAATTTTATAAATATTTTATAAAAACAAATTTTTGGGGAATTTGATATTTTTGGAGGTGTTTTTGAATGAAAACAACTATTAGTGTAATAAAAGCAGATGTTGGAAGTGTTGCAGGACATGGTTTGGCTCATCCGGCCTTACTAGACAAGTGTGAGGAGTTCCTGGCAAAAGCAAGGGAAGAAGAACTTCTTGAAGATTATTATATAACCAACTGTGGTGATGATACTGAACTTATCATGACCCACAGACAAGGTGAAGAAAACGAAGAAATCCATGAATTAGCATTTAATGCATTCATGGCAGCTACTGAAGTTGCAAGAGAATTAAAACTCTATGGTGCAGGTCAGGACTTATTATCTGACACTTTCTCTGGAAACATTAAAGGAATGGGTCCAGGATGCGCAGAAATGGAATTTAAAGAAAGACCAAGCGACCCCGTAGTTGTTTTCTGTATGGACAAAACTGAACCTGGTGCATTTAACATGCCTTTGTTTAAAATGTTTGCAGATCCATTTAACACGGCAGGACTTGTTATTGATCCATCTCTCCATAATGGATACAAATTCGAAATTTTCGATGTAATGGAACACCGAAAAGTGACCATGAGCTGTCCAGAAGAAATGTACGATGCACTGGCCTTACTAGGATCCACTGGTAGATACGTTATTAAGCGAATTATCAGAAAAGACGACAATGAAATCGCTGCTGCAGTAAGTACTGAAAGATTAAACTTAATGGCGGGCAAATATGTGGGTAAAGACGACCCTGTTGCTATAGTAAGGGCACAGTCCGGATTCCCAGCTGCTGGTGAAGTAGTAGAACCATTTGCATTCCCTCACTTAGTTGGTGGATGGATGAGAGGTTCTCACAACGGCCCATTAATGCCTGTTGGTCAAAAAGATGCTTATCCTGTTCGATTTGACGGACCTCCGAGGGTAATTGCTTTAGGATTCCAGATTGCTGATTGTAAACTCATAGGTCCTGCGGATATGTTTGATGATCCTGCTTACGACCCAGCCAGAAAACAAGCAGCTGAAATTGCTGATTACATGAGAAGACACGGACCTTTCGAACCTCACAGGTTACCAGCTGATGAAATGGAATACACTTCATTACCGGGAGTTTTAGAAAAATTAGAAAGTAGATTCGAAAGCATGGAATAGGTTTTACCTATTTAATGTTTTTATTTTAAATTTTAATTATACTTAATTAATTATTAATTTTAATTTTTACCATTCTAATGAGATTAATTAATTACATATTCTTTAAGCTTTTTAAAATTAGGATTAATTTAACTCATGTACACCTATTTTTAATTTAATTTGTTTATTTTCAGAACTACTCATTTTTCAAATTCTTTAAAATGAAATGTGGAACATCTACTACTTTTTCTACTTTATCTATAATAACTCCGTCACTTGTACCCATGATACAGATGGACTTACTACATTCTTT
>JAHFBZ010000046.1 GCA_023249725.1 Methanobacteriaceae archaeon | reverse complement strand
GCCGATAAGGGTGGTTTGGCCGGTGACATAAAACTGAAACCTCTGGTGAAGAACCTATTAAAATAGAAGCCGATAAACCCCTAGGGTGTGGATTACCCAGTTCAGTCAAGCTTGATTGGCTTTCAACAAAAATAATATCTGGATCTTTTTCATCTTCCAAATATTTAATTGAACCCATGATTGAAGAAGCAATATCCATTACGGATAAACTCCCTGCTCGAAAATTAATATCTACTGGTTGTTCTAATCCCATTTCATCTGTTGAAATTACACCAACTTCCATGCCAGCATCCATAGCAGCTTTTCCAAGCAAACGAGTTGTAGTTCTTTTACCACATTCCTGTGATGTTCCACCCACATATACTACTGGAGTTTTATGTTGATAATTAATCTTAGGTAACATTTCACAACATTTGGATGGTGCAACACCAAATAAGTTATTTATAGTATCTAATCTAGGACTTATTTCCTTAATTAAAACATTTTTTTGCTCAGCAAACTTCAAAATAGATGTATTTTCAGCCACAGATAAAGACCTGAATGAAGTAACCACATTTTTTCCTTCATTTATTGCCTGAACTGCATATTTCAATGCGGAACCCTCAGCACCTATAGGTAACATTATGGCCACACTTTTAGCTTTTGTTTCATTTAATAAGCCAATTAAGTCAGAGGAGACTGAAAATCCACAGAAAGGTTTTCCATGTTTAGAAGGATTGTCATCTACAAATCCAACTGCCTCTACGCCTTCAAAATTAGAAAACTTTTCTCCTCCACCTCCGCATCCTATGACAATGAATGGATTAAGGTTTTGAAGTTCTTCCACGGAAGATACTATGTACAAAGAATCACTCCTTAGATAATAATAATGAAATCAAATAGAAAGTTTAATTACTTATTAATTCTTATTTATATTAATAAATGATTAAAGCATATATACTTTAAGGAAAATAATCTATTTAGTGATGGAGGCATTAGAATGATAGCGAGGATACTTAAAGATTTAGGTAGGATCAACGGGGTAAATGGTTCTTTGGTTGTAGGAAAAGACGGTCTGATTATTGAAACTGAGGTGCCTTCCGATATAGATTCTGAATTAGTTGCAGCCATGTCATCTGCGGTTTTTGGTACAGCAGAACGTTCTGCAGAGGAAATGAAGCATGAACCCCTCGAGCAAGTAATGATCGAAGGAACTAGAGGAAAAACATTGATGATCGATTCGGGTGAAGGAATTTTGGTTCTTATTACTGACGTCGATATTAATCTTGGACTTATCCGAATTGAAATGAGGAGAAGTGCCGAGAGGGTAAAAGATCTGTTATCATAAATAACAAATATTTATTTAAATAAATTATTATTTTAAATCATTATATTTGTTATTTTTAATTGAATCTTTTTTATTGCTAATTTTCATTTTATTTGATTTTTAAATCGTTAATTATACTAATTATAAAGTTTAAAGTAATTGTAATAAATAATTATTTATTTAATTATAATAATTTTAATCAAAGTTTGGGGAGTAATAATTTGAAAAAGCCCTATGTAATATTAATTGGAAGTGCTTCTGGAATTGGAAAATCTACTGTAGCTTCTGAGTTGGCCAAAGAATTAGGCATTAAACACCTTATTGAAACTGACTTTATTAGAGAAATTGTTAGAGGAATTATAGGGCCAGAGTATGCCCCTGCACTACACAAATCTTCTTTTGATGCATATACTACCCTGAGAGATAAAGAAAAATTTAAAGATAATAAAAAAGATTTGATTAAAGCTGGTTTTGAAGAACACGCTTCATTTGTAATTCCGGCTATTGAAAAAGTTATAAAAAGAGCCATGGATGATTTTGATGATGTTGTGATTGAAGGAGTTCACCTGGTTCCAGGATTAGTAAATATTGAAAAATTCAAAGATGATGCATCCATACACTTTTTCATTTTATCTGCTGATGAAAATGTTCATAAAGAAAGATTTGTAAAAAGGGCCATGAAAATAAAGCGGGGCGGAAAACACTTGGAATATTTCAAAGAAAACAGAATAATCCATAATTATCTCGTAGAAAAGGCTAATGAACATGATGTTCCTGTAATCAATAATCAGAGCATTGAATGTACTCTTAAAAGAATGTTATCCATTATAAGAGAAATTTGTAAAGAAATGATTTTAAAACATTCCGTTGATAAGTTAAATGAAGAAATTAACATAGTCTTAAATAAGTATGGTGGAAGAATAGTTGATGTTTCTTACTTCCTTCCCGGCTTTGGAGAACCTTTAAGAAGAAAAGTAAATGTTTATGATCCAAGAGAAGCAAAAAGATTTGTTGATCAATTGAATCAAAATCCAAAACGTAAGAAAGACCTAGAAAAGCTTTATGAACTATCTAACAATGTTCATAGCCACAGAATATGTGTGCCAGATATAGAAACCTTAGGAAAAATGGTTGATGATTTAGATAAAAGTGGGATGCTATTTAAACAGCAAAAAGACTATGAAGATGGTGTTGATGAAAATAATACCAATGCCTAATTTTTAATATAAAAAATTAAAAAATATCAATGAATCTTGAATTAATTAATAACCCCTTAAAATTATCTATTAAGTTCTAAAGGAGAGTAGAATATTGGAAAAAATGAAAGTTGACTGTCCAGTATGCCATGCAGAAAAATGCATGGAAGTAATTAGTCGGACAGAAGAAATCCCTTATTTTGGAGAGATAATGGAATCCGTGGTATTATGTGAATCCTGTGGTTATCGTCATGCAGACATAATATGTCTGGATCAAAAGGATCCCGTTCGATATTCTATAGAAGTTAAAAAGGACAGCATGAATGCCCGAGTTGTTAAATCTCAATCTGCAACTTTAAGTGTTCCTGAACTGGGACTAAAGGTAGAACCTGGACCTAAATCTTTAGGATATGTCTCAAACGTAGAAGGTGTTATAGAACGGTTCCAAGGAGCAGTTAAAACAGCCCTCAATCTTTTTGATGATGATGAAGAATCTCAAAAAAACGCCAAGTTAATACTTAAAAATTTGGAAAAAGTTCGATCCGGAGATAAAATAGTTGAAATAGTCCTAGAAGATCCTTTTGGTCAGAGTTTCATCGCACACCCCAATGCTTCAAAAAGAGAATTGAAACCAGAAGAAATAAAAGATCTAAAGACGGGTTTTGCCACTTTTGAACAGAGCGAAGTAGATTAAATAATCTCTAAACTATTTTTATTTATAAAATAAATAATATTTAAAAATTAGATTTAAAAAAGAGCTAAAATAAAGAAGAAAAAAGATTAAATTAATTATATTTAATTATTTAAACCCGATTAAAATGTTCGTCTTCTTCATTAACATCTTTTAATTTTAGAGTACTTCTAACATCCATACTCAAAGCATCACAATCAGCTTTAATAGCATCCAAGTGCATTAAAATCCTTTCTTTTTCCTGATTTATTCTAGAAATATTTTGATAAGGATAAATGGACTCTTTTAACATTTCGTACTCAACAGTAGTGTAAGGGTATTCATTTAATTGAGCACAAACTCGTTCTAGGACTTCACCTAAGAATCGGTTCATTTCAACCTTTACCCGTTCACGAATCATTTTGTCGTTGTCCAAATGCTGTTTCATGAGACGAACAACTTCGGCTTTAGCAAAAGGTAGGCCCTCGGATTCCTCATCCAATTCATCTTCAGACCCCTCGACAGATTCATCAGATTCTTCATCCAATTCATCATTGGATTCTTTATCATCAGAGATTACTTCTGAATCTGTAGTTTTTTCTTCAGAACTTTCAAAATCCTCATTTTCCTCTTCTTCTAGTTCATCCATATCATACTCTTGATTTAACATATCATTCATCTCATCAATCATATTATTTCTCTCCAAAAATAAATTAGAATTCATTAAATTTAATCCAACAGCCTAAAACAATTTAATTGATTTATTTTAATTAATCTATTGGTATTACTATAACTATCAATATTAATTATAAATCCCAAACTATATAAATGTATTCCAGATTTGACAAGTTAGCTTGAATTTTTATAATAGTCTTATCTTATATCTATTAAAAGATTATATGAAAAGTCATTATAATGGAATGATATGAAATCATTTTACATTATTTTATGAGAAAAAATTTTCTAAAAAAAATATATAAAGTAATAATTTAATTAATATTAATTAAATATTGGGCATTAAAAAGCCATTAAATAAATCATGATTCATTAAATGTAATTTCCAAACTTATGTCAATAGCTGGTGCCGAATGAGTAATGAAACCCATTGAAATTACATTTACCCCCGTACTTGCGTATTGAGCTATATTATCTGGATTTATCCCTCCAGAAGCCTCTATAATTACATTTTCACGCAGATTCAAGTTATTCAATTCATTTAGGGTACTTTCAATTTCATGAGGCTCCATATTATCCAGCATGACAATATCCGCACCAGTCTTAGAAGCTAGTATCGCATCTTCCATGTTTTCAACTTCAACTTCAATTTTTTTAGTAAAACTAACATTTTTGCGAACGATTTTAATGGCCTGAGCAATATCCCCTACCATAGCCCGGTGATTATCCTTTATCATGACACAATCATCCAATCTAAAGCGATGTGGATCTCCTCCGCCAAATTTAACGGCAGATTTCTCAAAAAATTGAAGACCAGGAGTTGTTTTTCTAGTTCCGGCAATAATAATATTTTTATTAACTGCCGTTGCTTTTGCAACCATTTTAGAAGTTAAAGTGGCAATTCCACTCATCCCCATCATTAAATTTAGTACAGTGCGCTCTACACTCAAAAGAACACGAGCATTTCCTTCAATTAACATTATTACATCACCAGAATGTATTAAATCACCATCTGACTTGTAGGTGGAATATTTTAACCCAAATTCATTAAAAATGGTTTCAGCAACACCAACACCAGCAATTATTCCCCCCACTCGAGAAATAATTTCAGCACGAGCATCAATTTCCGGACTAATAAGAGCATTAGTAGTAATGTCTTCAAAACCAATATCTTCTTCTATCATATGCCTTAAGGCATTCTTCATGTGCATCACCTTGAATTATATTAATAATAATATACAAATTAGATAAATAAAATTATTATAAAAGAATTTTTTAGAATTTTATAAATATAATAAATCAATTACAAAACGATTATAATAACTAGATATACTATTTACTAAATAATAAGTTTAATAAGACTAATATTTTCAAAGTCATTACAAAGTTAATGATAATTTTATTAAATCTAATATTTTTATGTTTTGGAATAATATTATGCTTAAAAAAAAAAGATTTCAAATAGTTTAAAGGACGATTGAAATCAATTGAATAAATAATTTGATAATTTAATAATCAGTGATACAAATGGAAATCATCTTTTTGGGCACATCATCAGCAATACCAACTAAACATCGAAATCATGCTTCTATAGCCTTAAAAGCATTTGGTGAAATTTTATTATTCGACTGTGGCGAGGGGACACAGCGCCAAATGGCTCATCTCAAATTAAGTCCTATGAAAATAAAAAAAATATTTATTAGTCATTTACACGGCGATCACATCTTAGGGCTTCCGGGAATTATTCAATCAATGGGATTTAGAGGTAGGACAGAACCACTGGATATTTATGGGCCTCCAGGAATTCTAAATTTAGAAGAAGTTATTAGGAACTTTGGTTATTTCTCCCTAAACTTTGAAATAACATTTAATGAAGTGGAAGATGGAATTGTAATAGATCATACAGAATATAAAATTGAATGCATTCAAACTCAACATAATGTTCCTAATTTTTCTTATTCCATTATTGAAAAAAAGAAGCCTAAATTCTTAAAAGATAAAGCTATTGAATTAGGAATAGAACCTGGCCCGGATTTTAGCAAATTACATGACGGAATTCCAGTAAAAATAGGAAATAAAACCATTAATCCTGAGCAAGTGCTTGGAAAAAGTAGAAGTGGTATTAAAATTGTATATTCTGGAGATACACGACCCTGTGATGCTTTAGTTTACCTTGCTAAGGGCGCGGATATTTTAATTCATGAATCCACATTTGGAGATGAAGATCAAATTAAAGCTGTTGAAAACTGGCATTCTACCGCCAAAGAAGCCGCCGAAGTAGCTAAAAAAGCAGAAGTGAAAAAATTAATTTTAACTCATATAAGTACCAGATATAAACAATCCAATCATCTTAAAAAAACTGCTCAAAAAATATTTGAAAATACAGTTATATCCAAAGATTTTATGGTATTAAAGGTGAATTCCCATGGAAATTAATCCCTACCTTAAAGACATAGTTATGATTCTCATTACAATCATAGCTACCATTATACTAACTAAAGGAGTAACTTACTTCCTTAAAAAAACATTCCAAAAATGGGATATTGATATTACTGTAATTCAAGTTCTTCAAGAAATTATAAACTACAGTATTTACGTCATTGCCATTAGTTTAATATTAAAAGAGCTGGGAATAGATATTACTGGCATTGCTGTCAGTTTAGGGATAGTTGGTGTGGCTGTTGGGTTTGCAGCCAGAGATATAATTGCTAATTTCATATCAGGAATGTTTATATTGGCAGATAAGAGTTTTAAAGTAGGAGATACAATTGCCGTTTCCAATCAGAAAGGAGAAGTTACCAAAGTGGGTTTTAGAGTAACCACCATAACCACTCCAGATAACAGCGTGATTACTATACCCAATTCAGCTTTTTCAACCAGTCCATACTCCAATTATACATATATGGATCGGAGAAGAGTCGATTTAGGAATTACAATCCCCTACAAATTTGATTTAGAAGAATTAACTATTGATATTGAAAAAATCCTGGAAGAATTTGAATGGGTGAATAAGAGTCCTAAACCCAAAGTAATGTTATTAGAACTTTCAGATGTGGGTGTTAAAGCAAAAATTACTGCATGGACATCTAATCCAAAATACGTGGCCCATTACAGATCATTAATGGCTGAAGAGCTCAAAAAAATTTTGGTTAGGGAAAATGAATAAATATAAAACTTATTCTGTAGCTATAATTGCTGTTTGTATTGTTATTTCTTCAGGTATTGGAATAATTGGATATTATGAATTTCAGAAAATGAAAGATTCCCAGGCCGCTTTAGAGCATTATAAAACAGCACCTAAAAACCTTCTAGATCCAGATGCTAGTTCTACAAACAGTGTTTATGCTTCCAATACAGCCAAATTGATTATTCCTAAAATAGGCCTAAATTGTTGGATTCGTTCTGATACGGTAAATGCATATAACTCGGTTTATCATTATAGTGAAAGTGTTTCCCCTGGAAAACCCGGCGAATGTGGACTATTAGGGCATAGAACTACATATTCTGGCCCATTTAAAAAATTAGGGACTTTAAAAGTAGGAGATCAAGTTATAATAGAAGATCTGATTCTTTCAAAAAAATATATCTATAAAGTAAGTTCCAATGGAAAGGATATTCGATGGGATTATAAAACAAACCCCATAAAATTTGCCCAAAGCGGAGAAGCCCGTTTAATGTTAATTACTTGTTATCCTCCTGGAAAAAAGAGTGCAGCATGGATTACACATTGCAAACTCGTTTCAACAGAGAATATCTAATTAAAATTTCTATTTTTTATTTTAAGTTAATTTTTATTATAATTTCTTCTATTAATAATAAAATAGTCAAAAAATCAGATTTTAATAAAAATAATAATGGATAAAAAAATATTATAAAAATTATGCCAATGATACATATTTATTATACTATAAGTTAAGAGAATAAATATATCAATTAGTGTTAGGAATTAGCTAGTAATTAAATAAAGATTATGTGTTAAAATTATTATAAATATTATATATGATTATTAAGGGCAGGTATCCCCATGAAAGATTCCGAACTCAAATCAAAGTTAGAAAAAGCCTTAGCTAGTGTAAATAATATCACTGGAGTAGATGGGACATTAGTTGTAGACAATCAAGGAGAGATTTTATACAGCAACATTTCATACAAGGATGTGGATCTTTTTGGATCTATGGCCAATATCATAAGCAGTTCCTCAGAAAAGCTACTCGATTTAAGTAAAGAAGGTCAAATTGAAAGAGTTCTTGTTGAATCTGTTAGAGGAAAAGCACTTTTTTTAAGCCTCATAAAAGCCCATTTAGTAGTTTTAACGAATATTAAAGCAAATATTGGGATGGTTATTCTTTCTTCTAAAAAATCAGCTAATTTCATAAAAGAAATGAAAGAAATAAGAGACATACCAGATTATGTTGAAGTTGAGCCAATTCCAGAACCCGTTGCAGAGATTAAAGTCGATTTAAAAGCAGAACCTGAACCTTCTGAAGAATTAAAATTAGAAGAAGAGATAACAGTTCCGCCAGTTAAAGAAGTGGAACGAGAGATTATTGAAGCTAGAAATGAATCTAAAGTATCGAAAAGCCCTTCACGAGCTACAGCAGATTATTTAAAAGATCAAACGGATACAGAAATATTAGCCTCACAAAAATCTTTTGAATCATCTGAAGAAATTAAAAAACCTCCAGAAATAGATGTTGTTGAAAAATTAGATATTAAAGGCCCATCTAAAGAATCAGAGGATTTAAAACCTCCTAAAATGGAAATACCTGTTATAAAACCACCATTATCATTCCCACCACTGCCTGAAAGTGTCTCTATTCCTGAAAATCTAGAAGAAAAATCCAGATTAATTACGGATATTTATGAATCCGTGCTTCTTGCTATGTCCATTGGGGCCAGCAAAATTATGGGAACTGCACCAGCCAGAGGAATGCTTAAAAATTCAATTCCCTATGAGGATTGTCCTGAATTATTAGATGATGTGGATGTGAGAAGTAATTCAGCACTACAGTTCGATGTAATCCGGGAAAACCTCGAAAAATTCCCATTAGAAGAGCGAACTGAAAAAACAATTGATGATTTCACCATTATAATATCAGCCATTACCGACAAATACGGTAGAGTAATGGGATATGATGCATTTAGGGGAATGATTAGGCCAGAATTCAAAAAAATATATGATTCATTTGGCCCCGCCATGGAAGAGTTGGGAATAAAAGAGAAAATACATCCTGAGCTTAGAAAACTTTTAGTTTCTTAAATATTTCTCAAAATAAAAAATAAAAATAATTTCATTTTTTTTATATGTGTTTAATAATTCTTTAAATTAAAATTATTATAATATTTTTATTTTACTTTTAATTTAATCTATTAATCTAATTAGTCAAAGAAAAAATAAAAAAACTTGAAAGATTTTTATATGTGTTCTAGCCTAATTATAATAAAATCATTAGTTAATCTAATATTATTGATATAAATTGAAATTATTAATGAATACTATCATAAATCAATAATACCACGATTATTAAATGATTTTAGATGAAGATCTTGACAATTTTATATTGATATCGTGAATAATATTCGAAAGGTATAAATTAATACACTGTCAATTTATCTTCAACTCATTAATACGGATCTTATTATCTTTCAAATCGTATAAGGCGATAAAATGATTAATCAACTACAGAAAGAGATTATAAAACTTAAAAAAGAAAAAAACGCAATCATATTATCCCACAATTACCAACCAGGAGAAATACAAGAAATTGCTGATTTTATTGGTGATTCCTTGGAACTTTGTATAAAGGCTGCTCAAATAAAAGATAAAGACCTTGTGGTTTTCTGTGGAGTAGATTTTATGGCAGAAACTGCATTTATTCTGAACCCAGATAAAAAAATTGTGATACCTGATGCTAATGCAGAATGTCCTATGGCCCATATGCTCCCTGCAGAAGAAGTTAGGAAAGCTAAAAAAGTTTATCCAGATGCGGCAGTTGTTCTCTATGTCAATACACTAGCAGAAGCTAAAGCTGAGGCCGATGTTCTTTGTACGTCTGCCAATGCACTTAAAGTAGTGGAAAGTCTAAAAGAAGACACCATTTTATTTGGGCCTGATAGAAATCTTGCTTGGTTTGTATCTCAGCACACAGATAAAGAAATAATCCCCATACCCGAAAAGGGGCATTGTTACGTCCATAAAATGTTCAATCCAGCCGATATTTTAATCCTGAAAGAAAAATATCCTGATGCTGAAGTTCTGGTGCATCCAGAGTGCGATCCTGAAGTTCAAGAAGTTGGAGACCATGTTTTAAGTACTGGTGGGATGTTAAAACAGGTTCAAGAATCTTCTAAGGACACATTTATAATCGGGACTGAAGTAGATATGAGTACCCGAATCAAAAGAGAAAATCCGGAAAAGAACCCAATACCTGCTTTTGACGAGGCCATTTGTGAAAATATGAAACTTCATACCCTGGAAAAAGTAAAAAATTCTCTTTTAAATGAAGAATTTATAGTTAGTGTTCCGGAAGATATTGCTTCTAAGGCCTTGAAGGCTGTGGAAAAAATGTTAAAAATCTCTGGCTGATATATTGAAGAATTAAGTTAAATTATTTCTTTTAATTTATTCAAATTTAATTTTTATTTTTATTTTTATATTAAGTAAAATTAGAAATTAATAAAAAAATTAAGAATTCTTTAAGATTTTTTAAGGATCTTTAAAATTATTTGTGTGGGTCAGGATTGCAAACCAGTACATAGAAAGTTCCTGGTCTTTTTTCTTGTAATCAGGAAATTTAAGATGGATTATTTTCCAAAAATCCTTATTATGACCAAATTCAAGCAAATGAGTTAATTCGTGAAAAACTATATACTCTATAAGATCCCCCGGAAGATATCTCAGCCTAGTATTAAATTTAATGTTTCTTTTGCCATCACAGCTCCCCCATCTTTTTTTCATTTGGCGAAAAGAAATATTTTCTGGATTTAGTTCCATGATCCCAGAATAATATTCTACCCAATGGTGAATTTCAGTTTTTAGATCATTTTCACTCCGATTCATGTTTAAATAACAAGTCTTTGACTTTTCAACCACATCTAGCTTATTATAAATCCAATTTTTATGCTTTTCAATAAGTTTTTTGTGACCTTTATAGTTTTTTGGTAAAATTAAAACTAAGCTTCCCGTTTTAAATTCCATACGCGGGTTTTTAATTTTTCTACGAATAATAGTGTATTCAATCTCCATATTCTCAATTAAAATATTTTCGCTCATTTGAATCCTTTTTAGTGTTATAATTTAGTTGATCTCAATTAATAAAATTAATAATCAAAAATACTGGCTTTAAGAAGCAAGTTCAAGGAAAATTGCAACTTTTCTAATAAAATTTATTTGTCTTGAAAAATAAAATAGTATCTATATAATAATTTATATTGTTTATTCGGTATTTATCATAGGGGGTTTTTTAATGCTTTTCATGATTGGGAAACATGAAGTTAAAGCAGAAGTTGAAAAAAGGCAAAAAATTAAGTCAAAACATACTGGAAGGACACTGGAAAAACTAAAAATACATTTTCAGGTTTATAATCAAAAGAAAGTTCCAGAAACAATTTTTTCCAAAGAAAACAAAAAGCCATGGATAGTTAAAAATTCTTCACATTATTATACTGAAGGAAATCCAGTAATTAGATATATGCTAGAAATAGAAGAAATTGAAGATCTTAAAATAGATTATCTGAAATTAAACAATTTAAATATTAAACCACACGATTATAATGAAAAAATAGATGGTTCAAAAGACGATTCTCTGATTATAAAGGCCATAGCTGAACTAAAACTAGATGCCTGGAAAAAGATTGAAGAATTATACTATCAAAAAGGATATTTTAAGGTTATTAGAAGTGGTATTTCTAAAGAAACAAAGAATATGCGTTTTGAGAGAATCATATGGTCTAGAAATGAAGATGTGATTAAATGTGCATTATTGTTATATGAAGATATTTATGACACATTTAAAAGTTACTCACCCATCAATCCAGAATTAGAAGCCTTGAAAAAAGATTTGATAAAAAATGATAATACTCTTGATTTTTTGATTAAAAAACTCCTTGAAAAAAATATTTTGAACAATAACGATATGGAGAGCCTGCAGATATGCCAAAAGGCCATAAATACGCTTAAATTTGGAGAAGTTGAAGATTTAGAAGAATTTTTACGTGTTTATAAAATTTAGTTCATTAAAGTATAGCTTAATTAAATTGATTATTCAATAATAATATTATAACTCAGTAAATATTTTTATTAGATTTAATAAATTTAGTTTGATTGGCTAATAATTAAACCTGCATTAAGAAAAGGATTATGAAGTACTTTGGAGGAAATTTAATGGATAATGAAGAAATAATAAAGCTTTTAAACATTGATTTTGTTCATGAACTGGAAGCTACCATGGTTTATGCCTACAATTCATTCATTATTAAAGATTGTGAAGTCAGCAGACTTACAGAGGCCATATCTGTAGATGAAATGAGACATATGTGGTGGTTAGCCGATTTAATAGTTAAAAGAGGAGGCAAACCAACTATGGAACATAGAGAATTGGATTTCAGTTCTGATGATTTAATAGGTCAGCTAAAACTTCAAATTGAAAAAGAAACCGAGGGCATCAATGAATACCAAAGGCAAATTGAAATAATTGATGATGAAGAAGTAGTTGGTGTTTTAAAACATATAATTGACGAAGAAAAACGTCACCGAAAAGAATTCAATGAACATTTAAAAAATATTGGTTAAAAATCCTTAATTTTCTATTATACTATTTCATTTTTATTTTACCTAAATTAATTTCCTTATTTGCGAGGCCAAATATGCCAGAACTACCAAGTTTAGAAATATTCAAGCAATATTTTGATTCAACATCCTTGAATCAGGAAATAAAAGAAATTAATATCAATAACCCCGAAATACTTTTTGATATATCTGAAAATAATATAAAAGAATTGGTAAATAGATATTTTGTTTCCAGTTCAAGATATGGAAAATATCTCTTTGTATCAACTTCAGATAATAAATTCCTGATTTTTCATTTTGGTATGACTGGTTTTTTTAAATATCATCCAAAAAATGAAGGAATCAGTTCCCATAGCAGAATTTCATTTTTATTTAAAAATGGTAATGTCTTAGATTTTGATGATTCAAGAAAATTCGGTAAAATTAGTATTAGTGAAAATATCTCTGATTTTATTAATAAAAAGAATTTAGGGCCTGATGCATTAGAAATAAGTTTATCATCGTTTAAAAAATTGTTTCAAAGAAGAAGTGGACATATAAAACCTCTTTTAATGAATCAGCAATTTTTAGCAGGAATAGGGAACCTGTATGCTGATGAAATATTATTTCAAAGTGGAATACATCCTTTAAAAAAGGCCTATCAGATAGAAAATGATGAGCAGAATAAATTATATGATAATATGGTCTGGGTTCTAAAAAAGGCCATAGAATTTAATGATAGTCCCCGCAATTTTCCTGAAAATTTCCTATTGGCCCATCGATACCCTAAAGGAGAATGTCCTAATGGTGATAAATTAGATATAATTAAGGTTGGAGGCCGTACAACATATTACTGCCCACATAATCAGAAATTATAATTCATTGAGATTATAACTATTGCTAGAATTAGCAACTAAAATTGAGATTAAGTTATTACTATATGATTATTGCAAGAATTAGCATCGAAATATATGGTCTCAATTTAATCTATTCATTAGTTTAATTAACTATTATAAGACGTATATTAAGTTTAATAAATTCTAAATATTTAAAAGTGTTGTTATGGCAAAAATACTTGATCAGAAAAGCTCTTTCTATGTCTTAGCAGTTGTTGTTATGGGCGCTTTTCTAATACCATATATGGGTGCGGCATTAAATGTTTCTCTCCCATCCATTGGGCGAGAATTCTCATTAGACTTTGTTATTTTAGGATGGATACCCACCGCATTCATATTAGCCAATGCTGCATTAATACTGCCTTTTGGGCGTTTAGGAGATATTTATGGGAGAAAAAAGATTTTCACATTGGGTGTTGGTTTATTTACATTAGCCTCATTTATGGCCTTTTTCTCCCCATCAGCAAATTATTTGATAGTATTCAGTTTCATGCAAGGTGTGGGTTGTTCTATGATATTCGGTACGGGAGTGGCCATACTAAGCTCAGTATTTCCCCTGGGGTCTCGGGGAGAGTATTTTGGAATTTATGTGACCTCAGTTTATATTGGACTTCTGGCCGGGCCATTATTAGGTGGTTTTTTAACCCAGACATTTGGTTGGAGAAGTATATTTTTATTTAATATACCTGTTGGTTTGATAATCCTTGTTTTAATCTTTTTAAAAATAAAAACCGATTGGATAGGTTCTAAAGGAGAAAGTTTTGATTTAAAGGGGACATTAGTTTATGTCCCAGCCATAATAATTCTTTTATATGGTTTTACCAATATATTCAGTACTTACGGACAGTTATTAGTAATTTTAGGGATTTTATTGTTAGTAGGATTTATAATTTTAGAGTTAAAAACACCAAAACCGATTATTAATCCCAGAATATTTAAAAAAGTAGTTCCAGCTATTTCTAGTGCATCTACTCTTTTAATGATAACTTCCACTTCAGCTATCTGGACTTTAATAAGCCTTTATTTGCAATACATCCAATCTTTGAGTCCCGTTATTGTAGGAATATTACTAGCCATTCAGCCACTCACTGTGGCATTAGTATCACCACTTGCAGGTAGACTTTCTGATAGAATTTATGGTGCCCCTATTGCATTAGTCGGCATAATATTATCCTGCATTGGACTATTATTAGCAATTTTTATTGGATTTGAAACCAGCCTGATATATATAATTGCTTTATCAATAATTTTAGGCCTGGGAAATGCATTATTTTCTTCCCCTAACACCAATATTTTTATGAGTTCCATTGATCGTGAGTTTTATGGTTCTGCATCTGCAGTCCTGTCCACAATTATTTTTACAGGGCAACTTTTAAGTTTAGGCATTTTACTTTTAGTGTTTTCAGGAACTCTGGGTGGATTAGAAGTTATTCCATCCCAATTTGCAGCATTTATATCCAGTCAAAAGATTACATTTTCCATATTCTTTATTCTAAGTATTATGGGAACTTTTTTAATCCTTTTACTAGTTTTAAAAAAAGGCAGCAAAACGTAATATAATAAATTATAAAATAAAGGCCTGAAAATTGATTAAAATTATTAAAATTGATTAAAAATTATTAATTGAAAAAATAGAATAAGTCAGAAATAGATTATCCAAAAAGATAATCAGATTATTCTTCCAGAACCGCAGACAAAAAAACAGTCATTTCGATTTCATCTCGAGCAATAAAGTCTTCTGGTTTAATAGCAGCATCATCAGATCCAAAGGGGAAATATTCTTTTTTATAGTAAACCGTGATCATTAAATAACCCGAAACTATCTCTGTTTCTTCATCCAGATTCTCAATCAATTTCTTCTGAGAATCCGCATCCAATCCACTGACTCTATATTTTACATAATTTAAATCTTTTAAATTTTCGTCATCAGATTCTTTTTTGCCATAATCAACTACTTTTACCAGCATATTAAAACCCTCCTAAAAAAATTCCTTCAAAAAGGTAATTATATCATTTTCAACTTTATAAAGATCTTTTGTACCAATATGGCCACATATTGAATCAAACAATGCAATTTTAGAATTTTTAATCATTTTAGACATGGGTATAGCATCTTGAGATGGTGGGAAATACTGATCCTGATTAATGGCCAGAATAAGAGTTTTTACACTTATTTTTGAAAGTTCATTCTCCAAATCAAAGCCCATGGCCGCATTATTTCTCCATATAATATCATTAGCATCCATAGAGCTTCCTTCAATGCCCATTTGATTCATATATTTTAATATATCTTTATTTTCTAATTCATACCGATAATAATCTTTAGAAAGGCCAAACATGTACATAAACTCTGAAACAAGACGAGTGACTCTTTCCGGGTTTTTCTCATAATTTCCACCATTATATTCGAGGTCCTTTTCAATTAAAGAATTCATAAAATAGAAATTAGCAAAATTAAGGCCTTTGACCTGGTAGCTACTTACTAATGGAATTAAAAAATCCATATAATCTGCATAATTTACCGCCCAATTTAAAGCCAGAAAACCCCCCATAGATGTCCCAATGACTCCTTTGAGGTGTTCGATACTGAATTTTTCCTTCAGAAACTCATAGTGAAAATTAACCATATCCGTTATAGTGTATTTTGGAAAATTAGGCCCTAAAGACGTGGTGGAGGGTGCAGAAGACCCGGGTGATCCTAATGCTGTGGGCGAAATTATAAAAACTTCTTCGGGATCTAATGGCTTTTCAGGCCCAGTTATAGGGTCAAGACGTTTCATGGAAGTACAGCTACCACCCCAACCATGTAAATAAAGCACTCCATTTATTAAATTATTATCGGAGTCCAGTTCAGGAGTTCCCAGTGTAACATATTCCACATTTAAATTATCCAGTGAATCTCCTGATTCAAAAGTAAATTCATCAATATTATAATTTTTTGGACTGCTAATTTCCTTTTTTATATCCCAAGACAATTTAAAAACCTTTTTTAGTTATTATTAATTAATAGCAAATATTAAAGTTATATATTAAAATTAGGTATTAGAAATAAATTTATGATAAATAATTTCAGGCCAATTCAATGTCCACTTCATAGACATGAATACAAATAACCGGGCATTTACCTGCAGCATCAACACTACACCCTAAATCATCCAGTTCTTTAATTTGTATGTCCCCTTCCATTTTAGAATCAATTAAAGAAGATATTCCATCGTCTCCAAATTTCCAAAGATCATTACAAGCCTCAATACAGTTTCCACAAGATATACACATTGCACGGTCCATTTCAACTCGATAATTTGCCATATATTCACCTTAATTACATTAGTAGTCTTATAAAATAGGTTTGAAGTTTCAATTATTTATAAATACCTCAAATAAAACAAATAATATGGGAGATAAGTTTTATGATAAAAATTGAAGAAGTTATAGAATTACAAGAAAAATTGATTATCATTTACAAATATATTTCACAAAAAAGGATGTTTAATAAATTCTACTTCTCCGGAATGGAAGATCAGATTCCTTCTCGCGATTTGAGCAGTAATCCTATGGTAAAAGAAATAGTAGAACTGGAAGATGCTGAAGATATGTTAAAGGAATCTATATTAGAATTAGAAAAAATGTTACCCCCAAATTTTAAAGAAGACTACGATCCAGAAGATTTTAATAATGAATTTCAATATATCCTATTTAAAAATAATCCAGACGCATTATATTTGAAATATGAGTTAAAAGACAGCGAAGAAATTGAAAAACTAGATATTAGTGCTTTGATGGAGCTTATAGAATAATTAATAGTGTTTTTGCTTTATTTATTTTGCATATTAATATTTTTAATCATTATTAATATTTTAATTTAAATAATAATTAATTGAAATATATAAATACTGCAAATATATTCTGGAAAAATGAAAGGAGTTAAATCATGCAAGCAGAAACACAGACCAAAAGTGAAATCCTAGATTTAATGAACGAATATAAGAAAGCATATGCTGAAAAAAATATTAATAGCATAATTAAGATCATTCCAGAAGATGATGATGTAATCTTTGTGGGAAGTGGACAAGACGAATGGGTACAGGGATTTGAAGAAATTAAGAAAGGTTTTGAAAGAGATTTTGAACAGGCAGATTCTATAAATATTGAATTTAGCAAAATCCCAGTTTTTGGCAATGGCAATGTGGCCTGGACAACCACCACTATGAATATGGAAATAAAAATAAATGGAAATTATCTGAATTTAAAAGGACGTTTATCGGTAGTATTTGAAAAAAGAAATGATAATTGGCTAATTGTCCAACTACATTATTCTATGCCAGTTGTAGAACAAAAAACAGGCCAATCTTATCCAAATAAATAAATTATAATAAATAAATTATTTTTAACCCTTGAAAGAATCCCTGAATCCTTTAAAAACATCTTTAGCCGACCTAATTAATGGATTTTTGATTTTATCTGCATTTTTAAGATTTCCCAATCTTCTTATTCTGAAATAAATAGGCGGATGTGGGTCCCACATAATCCAGCTAGAGATCCTATAAGAAGGCATTCTTTCAAACTGCAATCGACTGTATCCAATTTTTCGAAGGGCCTCAGCTAATATTTCTGGTTTCCCAATTACTTTGGCCGATAAAATATCTGCACGGGCCTCAAAAAACTTAGCAACAAAGAAAATAAGGCCCATGGCCACCAATATATAAATGATAGGAGATATTAGAACTAGCGGAAGTAAAATAGTCAGACGCAGAATAAATTCTCCAGAAACAATACTAAGAAGAATTATAGGGTCTCTTCCCACCAAATGACCCATTTCATGACCAATAACACTTAATATTTCTTCTTCATCCAATTGTACCAGTAAACCCGTAGTTATAAGCACTAATCCCCTACTAGGGCTGGGGCCCGTGGCTGCCGCATTGGGCAGCATATTATTTGAGACAATTATTTTAGGAACATCTATTCCAAATTTATCTGATGCTTCTTTAACAATATTATAAACATTTATTACTCTTGAACGCTGTCTAGAAGAGCTACAATGAAACCCATATTTAGAGAGTACCTTTTCACTAATTTCACATGTTGGAGACTCACCTATTGCTAAACTAGCATCATAAATCTCTTTTTTAACTTTCATTAGTGCATTTTCCCCTAAATTTTCCTTGAAAAATTTGGATTCATTATCCGGCATTTGGTACTGTATAATATGGATATTAGGATTTTCAGGAGTTATTTTCCATTCACCCATCCTCATGTAAATTTTATCAGAAATTAATACAATTAATAGTTGTATTAGGATTATAAAGATTACTGCATAAAAACCAATTAAAATAAAAAGAATTATGTTAATTCCAAAAAATAAAATAAAAAATAAGAGCATGCTACTTCCAAAAAGACTTTTAGAAGCTTTTTTTCTAATGGAAGGAGTTTTTTCTGGAATAATCACCTGGCCTTCTGACCAGGCAAAATAAATAGTTGATTGGCGAATGTTTTCCTCATAAATCTGTACGGCCACGAAAATGTCTTCTGCCAGTTGATTCAGAACAGTTTTAGGAACATTTCCTTCAGGAATTAAAGTAACATTAATTTCTTCTCCGGATTCGATTTTGCCATTTACAACATAGGCCTTAGATGAATTATTTGTTTTTTGATTATCTCTATGCCTTTTTGATTCGTTAAAATTGCCTGAAATTCCATTTGAAGTTTTATCATCAGATAAACTTGAATCCAAAACAAAAGATAAACCTTTAGAATGGCTGTTTTTTATACTTGAAAAACGATCTGGTTGTGGAAATAAGTAATATTTATATATGAAATCTAGAATAGCAGTATGATAATCTGGTGAAACTTCAGTTTCAATTGTGAAATTTAAAGGATTTATCATTAAAATTTCGCCTTGAGAAGATTATTATTTAAATTAGCTAAAAATATGTTATTGCTTTTTAATAATTTTAGTTAACTTAAATTAGAAAAGAATTTTAAATTCTTTTTTCGATAATTTATTCTTAATTAATTATAGATTTTAAATTTTCTAATTATTAAAATATGGTAATA
>JAHFBZ010000112.1 GCA_023249725.1 Methanobacteriaceae archaeon | reverse complement strand
CCAGAACAAATCAAAAAGAAATACAAAACCATAACCGGAATACTCACCTACCTACACCACAAAATGAAAAACTGGACACAAAAACATATAAAAAAATAACAACACCCACAAACTTTACAAACCCAATTTTTGAAAATAAGTAAAATAAAAATTTAGATATTTTTATTTTTCTAAATTGCTTCTTAAATTATTTCCATAGATATAATTGAAAAGTATAATTTCCAACGTGTCGGATGGCCGAATGAATATTCTTAGCATCTTCCATTTCACCATTGGAAACTATAGTAGTTCCATTTAATTGTTGGGTCTCAGTAAAATTGTATTTCATTCCAGGAACTGTTTTATTCAAGAAATCAGCCACAATAAGGCCAGAAGATGCCAGCGCATCATCGCTGTTATTTTGAGATAGAAGATGAATGGTAATCTCCGTTAAAATAGTCTGATTATCCCCATATGCTGGATTATTAGCCATGGTTTCCATAAGATCTTGAACATCTTGTTCTGGATTAATTTCCTGAGAAAATGAAGGCATAGGAGTATTAGTTACATTCAAAACTGCAGAAATTAAAATAAATATTATTAAAAGGCCAAAAATGGCATCAGCCGTGGCCAAGAAACCTTTTTGATCCATATAATCTCTCCAGTCAATTTTTCTAGTCACCCCTTATTGCCTTAACCACACGATTTTTCTTTTCAATGGAATCTAAGGCAGCTTTCTCAACCTTATCTTTCATTTTCTCAAAGTTTTCCGGTGTGGTATCCCCTACTAACTTCTTAATTTTGGTATAAGCTGCTTCTCTAAACAATGGAATCAACTCTTCTGTGGAACCATCTGCTTTTATCATACGAGCAATTCCCGTATCATCTACCTTTCCAATCTCCATTATTTTTACTCCCACATCAGATATGGCCTTTTTCACGTCTTCAGCCACATCTTTAGGAGCTATAATCATAAGAGAATCCACCGAAACACCTAATGGATCTATATCTAAATTTTCAAGCATTTCTAAAACATTAGGGTTAATCATTTTCCGAATTTTTTCCTGATAAAACTCCAATCCCAGACCAGTAGTGGTAGCAATTTCATGAGCATCTCCCCTGAGACCACCATTAGTTACATCCGTCATAGCATGGACTTTGGGGAGCAGACCTGCTTTGATAATAGCTTCTGAGGCTTTAATAAAGTTAATATCCATGGTCTCCCACACCACACCGAATAGGCCGTGGTAAATCGCAGTAGTGGTAATAGTTCCCCCACCTGATCCTTCAGTTAAAAGAATAACATCACCTGCTTCTGCTCTTTTTCGAGCGGTTGGTGCATGCTGTGATACACCAATGGAACCCACTGCACTTACTAAACGATCACCTAAAACCATATCACCACCGACCCGGAGAGTGCTGCCCGCCACAATAGGGACATCAATCAATTCCGAAACGGTTGCTACTCCCGCCATGAAATCAAAAAGTTTTCCCACATCCCCATCATCGGCCAGGTGCAAATCACATATAATGGCCACTGGTTCAGATCCCATGACACATACATCCCTTAGGGAAGCTCGGGCCACATGGAATCCTCCTAGGAATGGATATTCACTGAGTCGGGAGTGTATTCCATCTACAGCCGTGGTGATATAAACGTCTTCCCCCAGGGTAGAGGTTTTAATTACTCCCCCATCATCCTGGGCTGTGGGATTTATAAAGGAGTTAGTTTGAGTACTAGATACGATTTCAGCAATTTTTCGGTGAACAAAGAAGTCTCCTGCCCCTCGAGAACCTACACCCATTTCTCCCATGGCCACATCGGCGCTGTGAAATCCAATTATTTCTTTTAAAAATTCATCTTCCTGATTCTGGATTTTTAAAGTATTTTGGACTTCATCCACAACAGCGAAAGCCAATTTAAGGGCATTTTCTTTATCAATATCTTTAAATTCCATTATTCTATCTGAAAGCACGTCTTCTATAGTATTCTGATCTTCTTCAGCAATTCTTCTGCGTACAAAGCCCTCGATGTCCATTTAATCACCCAATTCTAAAATTTAATATAGGTACAAATTTATTTTAGAAAGTTATTATTAGATTTGTAGTAATACCATATATAATTTTTATAATAATAATTATTATTTTTCTGATTTTAAAGATTTCAAAAAATTATGATCATTTTAAAAGATCTACAAAATTCTTTAAAATTCTTAATCCAGCTTCACCACTCTTCTCTGGATGAAATTGAGTGGCGAAAACATTATCCTGACAAAAAACGGCAGGCACATCCATTCCATAAGGAGTCGTGGCTGATACGACTTCATCATTATCAGGGTGGGCATAAAATGAATGTACAAAGTAAAAATACTCTTTTCCAATGCCTTCCAATATAGAGCATTCTCTTTTCATATCCAGCTGATTCCAACCCATATGAGGTATTTTATGGCCCGGAGGTAACCTTATAACACTGCCTGGAAATATATCCAGACCTTTAACACCAGGACTCTCTTCACTTTCAGTTAGAAGAAGTTGTAGGCCCAAGCAAATACCTAAAAATGGTTTACCTTCCCCAACATGATTCAAAATTACATGATGGTATTTTTGAAGGTTTTCCATGGCACTACCAAAAGCACCGACCCCCGGCAATACTAAAGCATCTGCATCAAGCATTTTTTGAGGATCCTGAGTTATTTCAGGTTCCACACCAACTTTAAGAAATCCATTACGAATGCTTTTCAGGTTTCCGCTGCCATAATTAATAATAGTTACCATTTGATCCCCTTTAATCATTATTTAGACTTTATATAAATTAAAAATATCTAAATTAGAATTTTAAGTAAAATAATAAAATATATGAAAAAATTAAAAGTTATCGAGTATAGAAGTCATTAACCCGAACCGTATCATCCAGATGAGGAGTAGATACTTCATGAAGAACTGTATTTTCCATTGCCACTATGGAATGTGGTTCTTCTGGCTCGATACGGATAGTATCATTAGTTCCAAAGTATTCTTTCTTATTTTCAAACTCGATATAACCCGCACCAGATACAATGTACATGGTTTCGTCTTTCTGTTCGTGATAGTGGAAAGAGGTCTTGTAACCTTCCCGGATAAATAATTCCTTGGTGAGGTACTTCTCGGTATTAATAAGGACTTTTTCATATCCCCACGGTTTATCTTCCCGGTTTTGGTACTCTTTTTGTATTTCTTCCAGTTCTTTGGAAGTATCAATAGCCATCCAGAAAAGTCCGTCTTCTTTGTAGTAACCTAACTGATTCTCCTTGGCCATCATAGGGAATAATGTTTTCTCAATATCTCCCACATCAAAATCGCCAAAATCAAGAGGACCCTTGGCAAAATAAACTCCGGCATTTATATAATATTCCAAAACGGGTTTTTCCTTAAATGCTACTAAGCGATCCCCACTGACTTCTACAATGCCATAAGGTGATTTCATTTTGGTGATGAAAATGGATAAAGGATAATCAGACTGTTCTCCTAAATGAATCATTTTTTTAATGTTTAAATCAGCAACTACGTCCCCGTTACGAATAATACATTGTTTATTGGTATCAATAGCTCCCATTCCAAGTTTTATAGCATTTAATGTTCCTAATGGTTCAGATTCTTCCACATATTCAATTTGAACACCTTTATATTCCTCACCATATCTTTCCTGTATTTTATCACTTAAAAATCCGGTTAAAAGATATACCTGATCCACACCCGCATTTTTAAAGTCGAAAAGCTGTTTATCAAGTATGGTGTATCCTTCCTTCATTTCAATTAAAGGTTTAGGAATTCTCTCAGTAATAGGACGTAGACGTTTTCCAAACCCGCCACAAAGAATCATACCCACTGTTTTACTCATTTTATCACCCAAATAATATTAATATATGAAATAATTGAACCCATTGGATTTATTAATCTCAATAAGAACCCTATAAATTTCATTTATCATTTTATGATTTCCAAATAGCATATCTTAAATTATATTCAGTTTTATAAAAACTTGAATAAATATATTGTCAAATTGATATTCTATTTCATTTATTGTCAAATTGATATTCTATTTCATTTTATCCTTAGGATAATCTAACTTCGCTCAGACGTAATGGGTTTCCGAATTGTATCACCAAAATCAGATTTTACGATGGTGCTCGTTCCCAGAGTTTTAGAATGAGCATCGAGCTCAGCCACTACATGGGAGTATCCCAGTTTTCTAAGGGGTTCAACTATTCTAGGACCATCCGTAACTGCCACCGATTCTATATTTAACTCTTCAATAGGTAGCGCATGTGGAACTCCAGCTATAACTGCAAATTCTATGTTTTCATCTTTTAATATTTCTGCAGCAGCCTGGGCAGTGATAGGATATTCATCCAGACCACCAGTGATGTAATCCACCTTAATTCCAGCATCTGAAAGCTCATTTTTAATGTTTTCCGCGTGTTGGCGTATTCTTGGAAGTCCAATATTATCATCAAGGTTGGCCACTACTAGAGGCATATTATCTGGGTTTATTTCCGCGTACGGAAGTTTCATCACATCCGCAAACAAGTAAGAAGTTTCTTTTTTAGCATTTAAAACCATAGCCACTTTTTTGCCACTTTTAAGTGCATTTATAAGTTTTAAAGCGATTTGTTCATGATTATCACCAAAGGATGGAGCTATATATTCTCCCTGAGCCATTCCCCTGGTTTTTTCAGTTTTAGTGGCCATTCTAAGCATTTTTACCTGCCTTTCTGCTTCTTCTGGAGCTATTAATCCTCCCAGTACAGCTGCTTCCAGAACAATAATTGCTCCCTCCGTGTTATCGCCTTCACCAAAACCTCCGTGCGATTCTACAGGTAAAACTAGGGCAGGTATATTGGCTTGAGTTATAGCTTCTTTAAGATCTTCTCCAATTATCATACTGGCACAGGTACCCACTATTCCCACTAATTTTGGAGAGAACATTTCGTCTGCTTTTTTAAGAACTTCTTCCAGTTTCTCACTGGCCCCGAAAATGAAATCATTCTCAGACATGGCCGTGGTCAGTACTCGAACTCCATCACTTTCTAAAAGTCTTCCTGTTCTAAAACAGCAGCCATGTGGCCCGTGCAGAATTACAACATCGGCATTAAGGTCTCTCAATGTATAAAGGGAAGCGGCAATGGGACTTGGTCTTGGATGCAAAAATTTCACCTCTTAATAAGTATAACAGTTATATATAATGATCTGGTAGATTTTAATATGTAATATAATTTATATCCTACATTTATATGAATAGAACTTTAAATTTATTTTATTAAAAAATATTTCAAGCATATAAATATGTAAAGAATATTTGGAATGGTAATCAATATAAATTTATCAATTAATAATCAAATAAATTCTTAAGTTAAATCTTAAAACAAGAGGATAATAATGAGATTAAAAAATAGAAAAATAAGGCTTATTTTTATTGTTATTCTTTTTACTACATCTATTTTTATTTTAAGTAATTTAAATATTCTTTTGGACCATTATAATGATTCAAAGACTGATGAATATCAAATTAAACTTCCTAGTAACCCATATATGCTTCAGGAGTATTTAAATCCCATAAATAATAAACGCATTTCTAATACTCATCAGGATTCTCCGAATACCAATTGGACGTGTCCCGC
>JAHFBZ010000045.1 GCA_023249725.1 Methanobacteriaceae archaeon | reverse complement strand
TTTTCAGCTTTCTAGAGCACATTGCAGTGATACTCCTCATACCAATTTCCAGTTCACTCCCGGTCTGGGGGTAGCTAAGTATGGGATAGCCATGGCCATGGTTATAAGTGGGTTATTTGCTAAAATTTTTTCAATAAGGAGCATATTCCTAGTCTGTTTTTTGGCCAGTTTTCTGGTGTTTGTGCCTATGTTCTTTATTCCATCTGTACGTAAATTTGTCAACTTTGATCCAGAGACCCAAGATATCACAGATCTTACCTAACTGGGTTAAAATTAAAATTAAAATGGAATTTGGAAATATAATAATCATTCCATTAATCAGGTCTAATTTTTATATTTGAATTACTATGTCAATCCACTAATTTTTATAATTCTTTTTAAGGCCTTTGATGTAATAATTGGCCCATAGATAGGCCACAATACATCCCAAACCTCCACCCACGACTATGGCCCACCATACTCCTTGAGATCCCATACCTAGCACAAAGGCAAATAGATAAGCAAAGAATGAAATGAAAACTACTTCACGGAGCACGGTAAGTATCAGAGAGGTTATTCCTTTTCCCATGCCTTGGAAAACTGAACTGGCAGTGATTCCCAGAGGAACTGTTAAATAGAACAGGCACATCACCTGTAAAAATGCAGCAATAGCAGGGGCCATGAAAGCGCTCTGAGAGGAATAGGCAAATATGCTGGCAATATTTTGAGCAAAGATATAGGTGAGGACACCGGTGACTAAGGCAACTCCCACCCCTAATTTAGCTGAGTAGTGGAGGGTTTTAGTAAGATTTTCGTATTTTCTAGAACCGTATGCTACTCCAGAAACAGTTATGGCTGCAGTTCCAATCCCTATGGGTGGAATCATGGCCATCATCACCACTCTCCATCCGGCGGTATAAACGGCCACTGCTTCGGCTCCGCCGGTCATGACCAGGACTAAATTTAATACTATGCCTAAAATTGACATTACAAATGATTCGGCACTCGCTGGTAGACCCACGGCCAAAATATTTTTTACTACTTTCCAGCTTGCTTGGAAATCTTCTCTGGAAAAAGAAACATAAGTATCTCTTTTTAGAAGTAACCAGTAGATCATAAAGATACAGGAGATTCCTGAAGAGAGAACCGTAGCCCAGGCAGCCCCACTAACTCCCCATCCAAAGTAATAGATAAATATGGGGTCTATAATTATATTTAATATGGCAGTGGCGGCCATGGCATACATGGGCCTTTTTGCATCTCCTTCTGCCCTTAAAATACCAGATGCTACACTGGAAAATATGATGAATATTAAACCTCCAAATACGACCTGCCCGTACTGAATGGCCAGATCCAGGGTTTCACCAGCCCCCATGACCAGAAGGATGCTGGGGAGAAATATTAAGATAACTGCGGTTAAAACTACAGAAATGGCTAGGGTGAGAATTATGGAGTGTATAGCTGCATTGTCAGCACCTTTTTTATTCTCCGCCCCAATACAACGGGAAATTAATGACGCTGCTCCCGCCCCCAGGCCATTACCCAGTCCCATGACTATCATAAATAGTGGGGTGACAAATCCCAGAGCTGCCAGAGCATTAGGCCCTAGACCAGCTACCCATATGCTGTCTGCTAAATTATAGGTCATGATTAGGAGCATGGAAATAATCATAGGAACTGAAAGCATACGTATGGCTTTTTTAGGGTCTCCAGTTATAGTGGAGATTCGTTGATCCACGTCACTGGTGGGATTTTCATTAGAACTCATTATTTCCTCCGGAATAGTATCATTTTAAAAATTATTGGTCTTTCAGGTTACAAATTATTATATTTAATCATTAAAATCTTATTTAAATATGATTAAAGATTTATTTTAGTAAAAGGAGCTAAATAAACATTTATCCTGAATATAAAATAGAGATTTAATTTTATTTTTAAAGAGTAATAAACTTTTGGGTGAAATAGTTAAAAATAATAGTATTTTTCTCAACCCATAAAAACTATTTGAAAAGTTCTGAATTATAATAATTCATTTTTAGAACAAATATATGTTAAGAAATTCCCTTCTATTATTTTTGAGTCAATCGAAAAGCCTGTTTTTTCAAATAAACCGTCCATAATCCAGTCATAGGTGCTGAATTCATCTTTAATATGGATTAAAGTTTCATGGGCCATGGAATTCCCCGCTGCAAAACGAAGATCTTCGATCATGGTATTAATGGCATTTTCATGGTCTTTAGGATCAAAAGTAAATACTACATCAGAATAATAAAGTTTTCCACTGACCTTTAAGATGTTGGTCATCTTAAGCAAGGCTATGGATTTCCAGAAATCAGGAAGGTGGTGTAGGGCGAATTTGGAAACTATTTTATCCACAGCTTCTCCTTCATGTTTATAAGATAAAAATCCGCCACAATGGATTTCAATATTGGTAATATTCTGCTTTTCGGCTTTTGTTTTTAAAATATTTAGCATTTCTGGAGATAGATCTACACAGATAACTTTTTTAGAATATTTGGCCAGATTTAAGGCAATTTCGCCCGTTCCACAACCAAAATCAAGCACTACATCTTCTTTTGTTATTTTTAATTTCTCCACCATATCTTCTGTTTCGGCATGGAAATTCCTGAACTTCTGGTGCTGATTATCGTATTTTTTGACAATTTCAGAGTCTAAATAATCTACACCTATCTGTTTTTCTTCATAGTACCATGAGGGATTCTTTTTCATATTAAATTCCTTATCAGTTTCTTTTAAAAGTAGTTTATATATTATCTATTAACTAATTTAAAATTTAACTATTGTCTGGGATTAATTTCGGCCATTAATCAATTATATACTAATTAATTTTTGGGCATAGATTTATAAATTAATATATTCATAAAAAAAGTGATGAAAAGAATTACTAAAAAGCCCTGGTTCATGTCTTCCTCCAAAGAAATTAAGTGGAAAGATAGGGGACGTCCAATAACTTGGCAGGGATGGGCTTTTACAATTTTTTACGTTATTCTCATGATTATTTTAGTTTTATACTTGCCATTTTTCTTAAATGAATATGATATATTCTACCCTTTGCTATTTGGACTTAGCATGCTCCCATATCTTATAGTTGTTCGATTAACTTCTGATACGGATAATAGTCCTTCTGGAATTACCAGTGCCGAGATAAGTAAAATGCTTAAAGATAAAAGAAAAAAAGGATGAAATAGCAATTCTTGAATATTAAATTCTTTAACTCAACTCTTTTTTGTTCATAATGTTAACCAGGGCCAATAGGGCCACAAAAATCATGGTGAAAACCGTGATCAGAGCCATGGATATAGTAATTTCATTGTACTGGTAAAAAACCGATAGTATAGTTCCCAAAGCAGTTATACCATAAATAGCTACGGCTTCCATCCAATAAGGTTTATTAGATAATTTAGAAAGTTTTTCTGGTTTTAGTGAGTCATATTTGGACAAGTATAAAGCGAATATCTGGAAGAATAGATATACCACTAAAAACCACCCAAAGAAGTTGGATATGGGGACTCCGAAGTAGGCTCCGGGTGTTGTCCAGACCCAGAGGCCCTGTAAAGTTGATGAAATAGGGTCCACCGTTAAATCCCACATTACCATGAGAAAGGCAGCTATGAATGGTACTATAAATACTTGTTTTCCTTGAAGTTTTCTGGTGTATTGGCCCGTTAATACATGGGCCAGCATCCAGGCCAGATAACCTATGGCAAAATAGGCGAATATTATGATTAGAGGCACGGTTAAGAGTCCCAGGCTGGGAGAATAATGATAAAAACCAAAGGGGAAACCGGTAGCTATACTCAGATTTTCAAAAAAGAAACTAACGGCCCAGGTGATTAGGAAAAAGATTGCAATGTTTTTTCCACCATATCTTTCTTTTCCATGGAATACTGATAGAATAAAGAGAAGAGCAGTTACCAGGAAAGAATCCAGTGCCAGTAAGTTAGAGTTTTTATAGGTGAAAATTAAAAGAACATTAACCATTAAAAATATGAATATTAAAGACCACCTGAGCTTGCTAAAATTTTTAAAATTCTCTTTAAACATTATAATCCCCTAGAAATAATTTTATAATTCAAATATACTTCTAATTTTATTTTATAAATTTATTCTTCTTTCGAATATTAATAACCAGCATAATAGTTCATAATTTTCTATGATTTTTAATTATAATAATGTTTACTGCAATTAAGAATACAGTTTAATGGAAATATTTCGCAAGTTCTTTATGATATTAACTACAAATTAAATACTATGACAGGTTATTCTGCAGAAGAAAAATCTAAACTCTTACTAGAATTTAAGAGCTTTAATAAGGCCATTAAACAGTTCATAGGGAAAAAATTTGGTGAGGACTTTGCTAAAACTGCTGCTTTTCAAATAAAAAAAGAATATAATTCTCTTCTAGAAGATATGCCCTATATTGGAGGTTCTGATAATCCATTAACTATCACTATTACCTCTACCACTCAATATTTGGCTGTTTACTTGGTTTTAAAAAGAAGGGGAAAAGATTTGAAGGATATTGGTGAAATCTGCTACATGCATGCTGATGATTTTTTTAAAAATAACTCTGATGAGATAGCTCCCATGGATAATCCTCAAGTTATAGGATTTCTTAAATATATGGCCAGTGAATCGGAAAATAGAATATATCCCGGAGATTTTGTTTTTGAATTTGTGGAAGGGGAAGACTTTGATTTTGGCCTGGACTTTGAAGAATGTGCAATATGCAAATTTTTCCATGAGAAAGGGGCCGATGAATTTGTTCCCTACATGTGTGCCATGGATATTCCTGAGAGCAAATACGGTCATTTGGGCCTTAAAAGGACAATGACTCTGGCCGAGGGTGAGGATAAGTGCGATTTCAGGTATAGAAAAGGAGCTGAAACTGAGATAAAATCTACAGTGATTAATGAGGACGATTTTTGAGGGGTTAATGGATATTTAAATTTGGAACTTATTTAATTCCCCTATTTTATTTATTGATTATATAATAATGATTTGCCACGTTCAAAATTCAGAAAATTTTTATTTTATTAATATATGGCTTAATTAATTTTAATTATTTAAAAAAAGAAAAAGAAAAAAAAAAGGGTTTATTTTTTGTGAGGTACTAAAAATCCACCTAAAATCATCAGAACCGCCATTAACAAGTAGTTCAGAGGAACACCTGTGTCCTGCATAGGCACCTTCTCATTAATACTATTAATGGTTTGTTCTGCTGCATTAACCGTCAGTGATTGTACACTACTACCTAGGGTTGGATCGTAAGTACTGGTACGGAGTGATGGATTTATAGTATAAATCCCTGATTTAGCAACGAATAATGAAATATTCATGACTGGATCTCCCACCGGCACATCACCAATAGTCCAGGTTAGGGTCCGGGTGAGCTTATTATATGTCCATTTACCCACATCTACAGTAGCTCCGGCAAATTTTAAACCGTTTGGAATCACGTAGGTCATAACAACATCCTTAGCAGTATCTGGTCCGTTGTTACCTACCTTTAGAGTGTACACAACCGTTTCACCTAATTTAAGATTAGTTTCATCAGGATTTATGGTCAGGTAGAGGCTGGATTTAGGATTGATAGTCACATTAACGTAAACTGTCTGATTGTCAGTGGCTGCATTTATATGAGCAACACCTGCCAGTTCATCAGCAGTTAAAGTAGCAGTAGCTACACCATTAATGGTCTCTTTCTGAATAGTCTTACAACCTATGCTTCCCAGGTCGGTATTGAAGGTCACCGGAGTACCGTCAGGTACATGGCCAATCACTGGATCTAATGATACCAGTTCAGTTCCATTAAACAGGTTATTAAAGCTCGCCGTGATTAGACTGATTTTACCATTGTTAATTACATTCGGAGTGGCATTAATGGTCATGTAGAGCCAGTTAACTGGATGGTCTATACCATAGAGTAGAGTGTCGAAGTTAGGGTCATTAGAGCCCCACCAGTTATTTTCAATATTTGGTAATGATTCTTCTTCTAAAAATTTGTAGTTTGCTGGAGGTCCGTTGTAGATATTACTGTAAATATCATCACCATCTTCTTCAGCGGTGTTTCCTGCAAATCTACAGAAATTCACAATTAAACCATAATATCTATTGTCAATAGCTCCACCATATTCACCGGCGGTGTTATTAACAAAAACACTGCCCGTTACAGTACAAGGACCGTCGGTCCATATGGCAGCACCATCCCATTTACAAGTGTTATTCAGGAAAGTACAGTTGGTAACATTGAGAATGCCATATCTGAAGAGATTATATCCTTCGTTAAAGAAAGCAGGCCCTTCAGAAAAAGTCCAGTGGTCGTTGATAATAGAACCCCCACGATTAAATGTGAAATTACTACCTGTAACATTCAATTCACCTGCGAAGCTGTGTATTGCTGCACCATCAGAATCTGTGGCGTCATTTTGGTTGAAGTTAGAGCCAGTTATATCCATGAAACCGTAGTAATTGTAAATGGCCGCTCCTCCGTAATCAAAGTCGCCGTAATCATAGTCCGAACTTGCCTTGTTATTGGTGAAATTACAGCCGTTTATTAATGCTGTTCCTTCGTAGTTATAGATTGCACCACCAGTATCTGCTATGTTATCCAGGAAAGTACAGTCCCTGACTGTGATATTACCTTCATCGTTGTAGACAGCACTTCCACATGGACTGATTGCATTGGTAAAGGTCAGGTTTATGAAGGTAACTGTTGTTTGCGAGTTAACAATAAATAACCAGTTTATACCACTTCCATTTATGATAGTACTGGCCTGGCTTTGACCAATAATGGTCATGTTCCGGCCGAGATTGATATTGGTATTATTATCTCCAGAATACTGGCCATCAGCAATGTTTACAGCCCCATTAGTGTTTACAGTTCCTGTAGCATTTTTAATAGTGAGTTTAGGCCCACTGGTACCATTGAATACGGCGGATAATCCGTCGTTGTCATCACTACCACTGGAGGCATTAACATAAATGTTATCCCCGGAGGCAGCGGAAACAGCACCCATACCTGCCACAAAAACCAGAGACAAAATTAGTAACAATAAAGGAAAGGCAATTTTAAACTTATTTAATGATTGGTTTTTATTAGCTTGTTTTTTTATCTTTTCACCTCCTTTATGCTTGGATAGATTTATAGAATTGAGTGTCCATGGTAATGGCACACTTTCTAAAAATAGCAATGAAAGTGAATCCACCATCAATAAGGGTGAAGAATAAAAATTCTATTATACAGTTTAATATGATTAAAACTAATATTAATTATTTACTAATTAAATCACGGATAATAATATTAAACTAACTTATATTTTTTATTATTCAATTTAAAGCAAAATTAGAATCTTAATATGATAATAAAACAATATAATTGTTTTCTTTAAATAATTTATTAGTATTTTATTTTTGGCCAATGCATTATAATCAGAAAAATAATAAATGTATTAGGAATAAAAATAGAAAAGTATTTTTAGGATTTTCTAGGGATGGTGTATATTATGATTAATAATAACGTATTGAAAGAATTTGAAGTTACAAAAGAGTATGAAGAATGGCAAGAATCACTTTTTGCCATTATTGGATATACTATGGATGAAAAACTTAATGATGAAGAATTGGCCGGGGAATTAATGGCGGATCATCTTAAGGCAAGTCTCGAATTAGGGAAAGGATTAGAACTGGCAAAATACGAATCCGGAAAAAAGATGAGTGATGAGTTTCTGCAAGAAAGCCACGGAGAATGATAATTGATTAAATAGCTGATAGAAACTCAGAATAAATCATAAAGTAAATAATTTGAGTATATTTTTTATTTTAAAAGAATATATATTTAATATTCTTTTCTTATTTGCTCCATTTAGGGACATATCTAAATTCAGGAGCAATATTGCCTTTTTCTTTAACTATCATCGGGTATATAGATTTAATAAAGATTTTAACATCTATCTCAGCATTTAAAAATAAGAAAAAATAAAAAAAGAGTATTTTTATTTTCTTTTGGGGATTACTAATCTACTAATAACCAGTATTATAAGCAGAATTTGCCAATATGAGCGTAAAAAATAAAGTCGCTGCAATTAATAGAATACCTTTTGGTAGGTTTCTTTTCATTTTTTCACCGCCTTCATGAATATAAATTTTTAAGACAATTACTAAGTGTTCTATAGTGATAGTGCACTTTTAAGAAGATAAAGAAGTGAAAAAAATCTTATCAATAAAGGATAATTTGTTATATTATTATTTGATTGTTATACTAAATTAATTTACTGTGTTCTTGGGGATGAGTTTAAACAACGAGTTGAATTTTAAATATTAATTAACAATGAAATTAATTATTTCATCAATTAATTTGTAAACATAAATTCAATTAAATGAAATAAGTTCAAATATAATTTAAAAATAGGAATATTAGTTATTAGCCCTAATACAAATAAAAGATAAAAATATACTTATTGAGTCGATTAAAAATGGATTGGAAAACTATTGGAATAGGTGCGCTCGTTAATGCCGCTTTAACTATTTTCTTGTCATGGATATTCTTACCATTATTCTTTTTAGGCCCTATTGCAGGTGGATTCATAACATCTTACCTCAGTAAAGGATTTGAAGACTATGAGGTCATGGATGAAAAAGATGGGGCCGTAGTAGGGACCATGTCTGGAATAATCGGCGGTATATTAATAGGTTTATTATTAATCTTGGGCCTGGGGAATATGGATGCCATTAATGGATTTATATCTACGGGAATAGGTTTAATAGTAACCGCATATATTATAATTCAATTATCGGTTATTGTAAGCCTAGTTTTAGGTTTAATAGGGGGAATCTTGGGAGTTGTGGTTAAAAAATAATTTTTGTTTTTGTAAATTTTTGTTTTTTAGATAAACAATAATATTAGAAATTTTCTTATTATTTTTTAAAAAAATCAGGATTAAAATGAGGGATAAACGATTCATAGCCGAGCACCGGGGTGGGCTACTTAAAAAGGAACAGCATTATCAATTAATCAGATGGGCCTCGAACTGTGCAGAGCATACAATGCCTTTATTTGGTGATAAGATAGATGAAAGATTAATAAATGCACTGAATGTGGCGGATGAGTGGGGGAAAGGAACAAAATCAGTGGGGGAGGCCAGAAAAGCATAATTAGATGCCCATGCTGTGGCTCGGGAATCTTCAAATCCAACGGCCAGTTCAGTGGCCCGGTCGGTGGGCCATGCTGTGGCCACGGCCCATATGGCTGACCATTCTCTTAGGGCGGCCTGGTATGCCTTGAAGTCCGTTAAAAGTGCAGGGGGATCAATAGGGATGGAGAGAAAATGGCAGGACAAAAATTTGCCCTCAGAAATTAAGGAGCTGGTTTTATCAGCCCGGGAAGCAGATAAATTTAAGAAGATATAAATTAATTTAAGGAAGATATACAGCATTGATAAAGAAATGATAAAAATGTTAATCAAAAACAAAAAACTGGCCATTATCGCATCAATTTTAACATTTATAGTGGGGGCCATATTATTCACAAGTATTATACTTTTCATTGGCAAAATACCCGTTTCTGCCCTCTGGGAAAGCAAAAACCAACTCTATTTCTTCTCGGCAATTTTATTAGCTGCGGCTCTCGCATCCCTGGTTTATGGTCGGGGCAGTACTGAAAGGGCGACAAAGGCCGTTAAAGTTTTGGATGAAAACCTGGGAATTGAAGTTAAAAAGAACGCCATGTATAAAATACTTCGCGCCCTGGAGCAAATGCCGCCCTTTGTAATGAATCAATACATTTCCATGAATATAAATGCGGTAGAAGAGTTTGAAGACCAGATAAAAGTTTATAAAAATAAAATAGGCCATGAAGATCTTTTAAAAATAAGGAAGATTATTGATACGCCGGTTGGAGAACTTCAAGATGTAATGGAAAAGCTCTACACTGAAACCAAGCTGGAACACTTTAAAATACTGGCCCAAGCAGATGCTGAGGAATTAATTACCATTAACCTGCAGGAACTTAAAAAGATTCTATTTGTGGAATAATTGATCTTCATAAGAGTATTAATTTATAAATAATATTTTTCAATTAAAACTATAGATTGAGCTCGGCTTATAAACGAATCATTGAGATTCAAACTAACTTATTTTTAAAATAAAAATAAATTTAAGCTTTAAAAGAATTAAATGGGTTTAAATAGGATTGATTAGATTATTAGGAGCATAACGGTTTATTTTTGGATGTTTTAAGATAATTCGGTGCTTAAAATGCAACACCCAATTAAGGGGAAATACGCATATCCCTACTCTTTTTTTGTTTTTAAATAATTATCCGTATAATTAAATTTTTAGTAAGTAGTAATGTAATTATAGTTCCTATCTAGATTTTAATTACTGAAAATGCTTACTTATTCTTAAATTAAGTTTTTATATTACTTTTAACAACTATATTTTATAATTTTAATAAGGTGTCTTAATGGGTTTATTTGATATATTAAAAAACGCAGCTTCAATAAATAATAAAGGTATTGAATTATCAAAACAAGGAAAATACGAAGAAGCAATTCAATACTATGAAAAAGCTTTAAAATTAGATCCAAAATTAGTAGAAGCATGGTTTAACAAAGCTTTAGCTCTTAAAAACCTTGAAAACTATAAAGAATCATTATATTGCTTTGATAGGGCTATTGAAATAGATCCTAAGTTTATACGTGCTTGGAGTTATAAAGGAGAAATCCTAGGAATTATGGGTAAATATGGGGAAACTATAATTTGTTTTGATAAAGCACTTGAATTACAACCAGAACAACCAGCAAAGGTAGACATACTAACTGCAAAGAGCTTCTGGCTGGGATTGACAGGACAATATGAAGAAGCGCTTGAAACAGTTAATCAAGCTATAGAAATATATCCAAAATTTGCCCCGGCATGGATCAATAAGGGATGGCTATTAATTAAGCTTGAAAAGTATCAAGAAGCTGAAGAATCATTTAATAAAGGATTAGAATTAGACCATGATGCCATCAGTACAATAGTTAATAATGGATTTATTCTTAGTAAACTCGAAAAGAATGAAGAAGCTTTAGAATGTTTTAATAAAGCCCTGAAATTAGATTCATGTAATATTGTAGCATTAAGTAACAAATGCGTAACTTTATCTAATCTACAAAAGTTTGATGAATCTTTGGAGTGCTATGAAAAATATCTGGAACTGGATCCTTTTAATTTTCAAATGATTTATAGTATGGGGAAAATTTATGAAAAGCTTGGTAGATACGATGAAGCCATAAACTGCTATGATATGAGTTATGCGTCATTTGAAAAAGGTCTTTGTTTAAATAAAGCAAAAAGATATGGGGAAGCACTAGAAACGTATAATTTAATCTTGAAATCTCCTCATCCCAATACTGAAATAATATTATATCAAAAAGGAATAACCCTTCAAAACCTGGAAAACCACAAAGAAGCATTAAAATGTTTTGAAAATGTATTAAAAATAGATCCAGAATGTGAAAAGGCCAAAAAACTTGCAGAGGAAACAAAAGAAATTTTAGACAAAAATAATGAAGTTTTAGATGGCACTGATTTTAATCAGAATGGAAAAATTGAAGAAAAAATAAATAATGAAATAGAAACCCCACCAAAAGAATTAGAATATATAAAAGTGGATGTTGTGGATGTTCCTGAAGAAGAACTAAATGAAGTAGATAAAGCTGAAAAAAAACCTAAAGTATCCAGGCTTACAAAATTTCAGTTAAAAATGATAAATAAATCATTGGATATGGATCCACTTCATGCTGGAACATGGTATGAAAAAGGAGTTGTCCTTATAGAGATTGGAGAATGTGATGAAGCACTGCAATGTTTTGAAACTGCTTTAGCACTAAAACCTGGCCATGAAAAAGCTTTAAAAGCTAAACAAGAAATTTTAAACTATAATAAGAATTAATTTTACTTCATTCCAGACCATAGAATTTAAAATTAAGATAGATTATAATTTATTTTTACATCTGCAATCAAAAATTATATGGATTTTTGAGGTTGATTTGATAAAATAAAAGGTTTAATGAACATCTTAAAAGCTAATGATAGGCTTTTTAAACAAATTCGAGATTAAAGCGTGAATTAGAGAAATGGGTATTAAAACAGTACCTAAAATCATACGGGCCTCATACATCAGACTGCTTCTTGGATCAGGCCTACCTCTCAGCCGGTTAAAAAAAGAACTCCAGGCAATACCATAAGCATTTCCTATCATGATGGCCCGAATAGAACCAAGAATGCCCTTTGCTCTGGATATCCCATAGATTTCTACAATACGCTGCCAGGATTCCTCAGTAGGGTGGCCACGGGTATCGGCATAATGCTGGGCAAACATGACGGCGGCAAGTTCATCATCAGGTATATCATCCATAACCCCGGCCAGCATATTATGGATTTCTTCGCTGCTCATTCCACTCTCCAGGGCCCTTTTGGTGTGGGCGTAAGAACAGATGGCACAGTCATTGACTTCAGTAACTGCCAGCATGATCCTTTCTATGAATTTGGTGTCTAGATCCTGGTTCTTTTTGGCCGAAGATAAGTACTTCATGGTTCGTATTCCGTGGTAAAAGATCCAGTAAGATTCCTGCACGGAATAAAGTTTTTTACCAATTTTAGTTTCAGTTTGCATGGTTATAAAAAATTCTTCAGGGGAGTTTCTTTTTCATTATATTCTCAAATCTGGTCTTGCTAATGGGATGATAGCTTAATATTTCACCCTCATAGATAAGACAGAATGAACCGAAAGCACAGGGCGAATTTTGAACATCCGAGGCATCCTTTAAATCAACCAGATTGGTTTTTAGTTTGAATTTATCCTTTGCAGTTTCTATAATCGCATTAACATTTTTTTCAGTGTAGGGGCACTGGACTGAGCGGAGGATGGTCAACCCCTCAGAGTATTCTTTTAAAGACTCCCTCATATCTTCCCGGAATCTGGGATTGGGTGATTTTTCATCAAACTTCTTTACTAGCAAATCAAAATCAGGTTTAACACTATCCACTATCTGAAAACCTTTATTCAGGAATATATCATTACCTACCATGAAGGGGCCTTTTCTGGTGACTACGCCCACTCCTAGCATGTCCTTATCCTGGGCATCTTTAATACATTCCTCCAGTAACCTGGAAGCCATTCCTTGACCTTTAAATTCTTTCCGGAAGCCTACAAAGATGCAGTGAATAAACAGATAGCCTTCGGCTTTCACCGGACGGTGGGCATATTCTCCTGGAATGTATTCCAGCATTCCCTGATAACCACCCTTTTCAGACATTACTATCTTAATTCGCAATCCTTTAGGGTAGTATTCCTGGAACCACTCAATTTTTTTCCTTAATTCCACGTGTTTTTTCAGATCTTTGTACCCGCAAACACCATAATCAGATATATTATCTGGATTCAAGTCTATTATCTCTATATCGCCCATTTTAATTTCTCCTGGATTAAGTTTAAGAATTACATTGAATTTGCTTTGTTGTTATTAAAATATAATATTTATCTTGCTAGTGAAAAAAGAAAAATTAGATTGAATATTAACTCCAATAGAAAATCAATTAATCATGAACTGAATCAATTAAAATTAAGGAGATGAAAACATGCCTTTAATAACTGTTGAAGCTGGAAAAATGCCCGATGATGTGAGAATAAAATTAATGAAAAAATTAACTGAAGTATCTTCTGAGATTACTGGAATACCTGAGGCCTCTTTTTGGGTATTTGTAAAAGAATTGGGCCCGGATAGTACCATGATCGGTGGTAAGACCATGACCGAGATGTTAAAAGAAAGGGAAGGTAATTAAAATAATATTTTAGTATTTTTCTTATTTTTTAATAATTAATTTATTTTATTTTTTTTCTCCAGCAATATCGTTTGCCGTGGCATAAGGATGAGAATACCTTCCATTTTCTCGGGTATGTGATTTAACAAATGGTATGTCATTTATCTGGACTGATTGAGCCGGGCATAAATTAACACACGCATAACACATATAACAGAATACATCTTTTTGCCAAACTGGTTTATTATCCATCATTTTAATTTTATCGGATAAACAGACCTTTTCACAAGTTCCACACCCTGTACACTTAAAATCTGAACAAAAGTAATTAACTCCTCCAGTATACTCGGAAACGGTCATTAATGATATAACCAATTTCTCTAATAGAAAATTGACTGGTTCAATAAAATTTGTGTCTTTTTTCTTGAGATATAATAATCTTTTGAATAGAATCAAGTCTATCATCGACCTCTGATTCTAGTTTTACCAATTCTTCATCTGTTTCTGGGAGATAACCTTTTCCCCTTGGATCGTTATGGCCCATAGTCAAAGTAAAATAGGAATCCAAATTTTTGCCTTTTCTCTTTAACATCTCTTCTATTTTGTCAAATGCGCTATGTGTGGTCTTACCCCGTGTCGCTACCCCAAAAATGTATTCTGCTGATGCCAGATCCGTTTTCCTGAGAAATTTTTTTACAGATAGGGGAATGGTTAAAGCATGAATCGGGAAAACAAAACCCACAGTTTTGGCCTTGTTTTTTATGATATCCCTATCTAAAAGACTTACTATAGGTATTAATTCTGTTTCTGGGATTCTTTTTTGTAATTCCTTTGCTACTTGCAGTGAATTACCAGTTCCTGAAAAATAATAAATTTCTGTACTCAAATAAACCATTCCACTCAAATTTTTCAAATTTAACTTAATTTTTATCCTTTTTAAAAGCGAACTCTGTCTTTATTTTTCGGTATTCCATTTTCTACCTTAATCCAATGGTTATTATCATACAATTCATATTCTCTAAAACAACAAGGAAGGCCTTTAGCAATGATTGGATCAGGCCCATCCATAAGCTGAAAATGGAGGTGAGGGGCAGTTGAATTACCGGAATGGCCTATGTTTCCTATTAAATCTCCTGATTTAATCTCATCACCATTTTTTACTTTCAGGGAACCTTTCTGCATATGGCCCAGAAATGTACAGGCTTCCTCCCCTTGAATAATAATGTAATTGCCGGCAATATCCTGGATGTTCTGTTTTTCCGGGTTGAAAAACAAGGCATTCTTAAAAGCAATTGAAATATCATGAATAGGTTGCACCGGATCCCGTTCAGGGTACCCATCACGGACTTCCACCACCACACCGGAAATCGGTGCATAAATAGGTTTTCCATAACAGTAGCAATCACTTAAGTGAACTTTACCCAGAATATAACTTAAAGTACTCTTTTTATAAAATTTAACAGGTTTATGGGCCCAATCAACCTGTAAAAGATCGAAGGCATAAGTCTGTGCAAAATAATCTGTGCCGTGACTGGGAACTTTAGTACCTGGACTATTTAAGACCATCCACTCTCCCTTTAATGGTGATTCTATTGGTATAGGCCCTGTATCTTTCATAGGATTTATTTACTTAAAAGGAGTATTTAGTTTTTATCTGATTTTGAATAAATTAATTAGTTTAAAGGTATATACCATAATCATAGATAAATTAATTATTTTTTAAGCGGGAGATGGGGTTAAATGAAATATAAAAAACAGGCAGACGTTTTTAAAAAAGTATTAGGATTAAAATATGAACCTATGACGATTTCCTTTACTAATGATGAAGTTCAAGAGGGTAGGTATGAAAAAATATCCATTTGTAAAGCAATGAAGTTTGCCGCTGAGGGAGAGAGCTTTATAATTGACGAAGATGTTTCCACCTGCCCGGGTGGTAATCACTACTGCGGTTTTAGCGAGCCTTTTGCTGGAAAACAAAAAAGAAAGCTGCAAAAATTTCTAACTAAGGGTGAGAAACTTACAGGTTCTATTGTTAGTTTTGAGAGAATGAGAAAATTAACCATACCTCCAGCCACGGATTTATCAGATAGAATTGTAATGTGCCCCTTAGAAAAGGCCGAAATAAGGCCAGACATGATTTTATTTTTATGCAATGCTGAGCAGGCCTGTCGTCTCATAACCCTGGACACCTATTGGGATGGCCTATCCCCACAACAGCAAATTATAGGGGCCTTATGTCATTCGGCCATAGTCTACACTATAATGAGTGGAAATACCAACATGACGGTGGGCGACTGGACGGCCCGAAGCCATCAAGGGTTTGAATCAGATGTGGTCTTTTTATCAGTACCCTATGAACGTGTGCATAATTTAATAGCCGCTATACCACATTGCTCGGCCGGGGATGCAGATATAGTTATACCTGAAGAATTCCGGTCTGATTAATATTTTTATTTTAAAAAAAAAATTATTATTTTCTTTTAGGGGTTCAAACAAATGAATTTTCTTCATCAGTATTCATACAAATACTCCGGTTAAATATCCGATAACCGCCCCACCTACGGTACCAATAATTAAAATGGGGGCATAAGTTCTGCTTATGATTGCTGAGGGAAGGGAAAGACCAATACCAAGTAAAGCTCCAGCAATGATGGGATTAATTCCAAGGACAACATTTGGAATTATTAAACCTATCATGAAACGATCTATAAATGCTCCGGCCATTGCATCTCTTCTTTCGCCTGAATTTTCAAACTTCAAGGGTATCATAATCAATACCGACACAATTCCAAATATTATTCCCATTATTATTCCAAAAATAACACTATTCATGTTCCAAACACCTTTACAATAATTAATAATAGATTTTTTATACTTTTTATAAATAATTACCTAATTAACAGTAAAATAGCCGATTATTTACGTTCTGGAAATTTCAATTAAAAAAGAATAGGTGACCATACTGCCTAAGTCGGGGCCATGTATAATTTACCTTATTTAGATTAAAGTGATGAATCAAATCCTGAATGAAACTGGCTATGGTAAATTTATCACTGGAACAATTGACTGGATTTCCCAACTCCAGGCATATCCAGAGATAAAATATGATAATTTTCTTTTAATAGGGCCATTACGTCGGCAAAGCTACCCAGTTTTCAGGATAACCATGCAGAAATAGAATAGTTGGCCTTTTCTTATTTCCAGCTTCAATTATATGAGTTGAAATTCCATTGATGTCAATTTGCTGGTGGGGATAAGTATTTTCTATGGCCATGATATTTTATTGTGATTAGGTTTGTGATATATTTTCTTAGTTGTTAATTCGATTATTAACAATAAGATAGTTAATTAGAATTAACCAGATTAAAAGGAATATTCTGGATGTAGATGGAGATTATATCATTAATTAGCAGATTTTTTGCCAATTTCTAATTAAAAAAGTTAGGAATATAACTATCCTAATTTTACATAATAATTCTAAATAGGTTTTGCTTTATCTAGAACTTGAGCATAGTTAAACGGCAATTGTTCTTCTGGAAATTCAACTATTTTTTTGGAGGGTGTTTTTAAAGTTGATTGTATAATAGGGGAAGTTACAAAAAAAGGCGACTTTTCATGAATGATTTCTTTCCTAGCTGCTTTTTTTTCTGTAGACTCGATTGTTGACATTGTTTCTTGAACATTTACTACTTTCCCTGAACCTCTGAAAATTTCTAGTTTTCCTAAATTTTCTCCGGTTTCAGGATCTATAATATCATTATCACTAGTTCCATAAATTGAAAATCTTTGACCGAGTTTTATACCATGTTTTGCTCCCCTATTTATAGCAAGTCTATATTCATCTTCGATTTCTACAACAGTTGCTGGAAATATTGGAATGGATGGTTCTTTTTTTGTATTACTCATATAATCACCTTTAAAGATCCCATATTAGTTCAATTTGTGCTTTTGGAATGTTTGGTTTTACTTTAATATTCTCTAAGGTTAAAGCGTTATTTTCAGCCAATTTATTTACAATATCTTCTTGTACATCTAAATATTGATCCATACTAACTTGAATTCTTTTGTCTTCTTGAACATTAATAACATTACCAAAACCTACAAATTCTTCAAAATTTCCTTCTCTTACATAATAAAATGAAACTAAGGTGTTATTAGAAAAAAGTTCTGAAGGTTCAAGAAGACATAAAACTTTAAAACTTCCATCGGTTGGATTAACTTTTTTGGAATAAATAACTTTAGGAAGAATATGTTTACTAATATAAAATGCTTTATATGCAGCATCAAGAAAGGTTATTATCAATATCAAAACTAAAAAAAATAATAATATTACCCATAATAAAGAAATAGTGTTGTTTAAAAATTTTGCAGCTATGACTCCTAATAATAAACCACATACAGCTATTACAGGGCCATTAGTTTTCATGAAACTGGAAAATATTAATCCCAAAAAACTATCATTCATTTTTTCATCTCTTATAGAAAATAATAAAACTTCAAATATGTGATAATTAATTTTAATAGACTCATTATCTATTTAATATATTATTTCCCTATATTTTTACATCAATATTAAGTATATGATTATAATTTATCCTTAAACTATTTTATAATGTTGTTATATAAGAAATGCTTTGAAAAATGATAAATCGATTTTATAATCATGAAATGATTTTCATTAAAATAAATACATTATTAGTTCTGAAAAGAAGGTTACAAAACTTGAAACAAAACTTGAAAAATAGATATTTTGAGTATTTTATCAAAAATCGATATAAATTAATATACAATAACGTTTTTTAAAAACAAAACAAAAAAATACGCCGGAACTGGGATTTGAACCCAGGCGGAGAGAGTCTCCACGGGATTTCAAGTCCCGCGCCTTACCAAGCTAGACTATTCCGGCAATGAGAATAATATTCAAAATGAGCAATAGGCCTAATATAATAAAAAATAGGGATTAAGCTAAATTTAATTAGCTCTTTAATTCGATTTCGATACTCACGTTGTCAGGTACATTTACCTTCATGACCTGTCTCATGGCTCGCTCATCGGCTTCGATACCCACTAATCTTTTGTGGATTCTTAGTTCCCATTTTTCCCAGGTTGCTTTCCCTTCACCATCTGGTGATTTTCGGGTAGGCACTACCAGCTTTTTAGTTGGTAATGGGATAGGGCCAGAGAGATCTACGCCAGTTCTTTCAGCTATTTTTCTTAGCTGTTCGCAGACATAGGCCAATTTTTCAGGATCAGTTCCTGTGAGTTTAATTCGTGCGTTGTGCATTTTTTTAGTCTCCAAAAAATAAAAGAGTAAAAAGGTTAATTAAACCTATTTAGCCTTTACGAGATCAATACACATACCAGCGGCCACGGTTTGACCCATGTCCCGGATAGCAAATCTACCCATGTGTGGAATGTCCTTGATTTTCTCGATAACCATAGGTTTGGTTGGTTTAATTTTCACTATTGCAGCGTTACCGGTTTTGAGGTAGTCCGGGTTTTCTTCGTCCACTTGACCAGTTGCTGGGTTCATCTTGTTAACTAATTCTAAGAAAGTACAAGCGACCTGAGCGGTGTGACAGTGGAATACAGGGGTGTATCCTACGGTGATAACACCAGGGTGTTGTAATACAACGATCTGTGCGGTGAACTCTTTAGCTACACTTGGAGGGCTGTCAGGGTGTCCTGCAACGTCTCCTCTTCGTACATCGTTTTTACCTACACCACGTACGTTGAATCCTACGTTGTCACCAGGTTCTGCTGAATCGAGCATTTCGTGGTGCATTTCGATGGATTTAATTTCTCCGATAGCTCCGGCAGG
>JAHFBZ010000044.1 GCA_023249725.1 Methanobacteriaceae archaeon | reverse complement strand
AAGAAGGCATATGCTTATGTAAGAGGATCTTTAAGTGCTTCTTTAGTCATGAAACACATTAAAAATAGTTCAGATAAAGAAGAAATTAACAATGAAATAATTGAAGAGAATGACTATTGTGAAAAATCTGAATCAGATGAAAAATCAATTAATCATGGAAAAATTAATCGAGCATCTTTTATAAAATTGGATAGTAATTATTTTCTACTGGCCCCAGTAGGAATTGATGAAGGCCAGAATATTGAAGAAAAAATGATTATTGTGGCGCAGGCCTGCGATTTTCTAAAAAAAATAGCTAAAGAACCAAAAATTGCTGTTTTATCTGGTGGTAGGTCTCAGGATGTGGGAAGAAGTTCACAAATAGATAAATCAATTATGGATGGAGAAAAGTTAACTTCAATCATAAAGCATAAATACTCTGTTAAGCATTACTACATATTAATAGAAGATGCAATAAATGATAAATGTAATCTAATTTTAGCTCCAGATGGTATTTCTGGAAATTTAATATTCAGATCCCTGGTTTTAGTTGGCTCAGCAGAGAGTCATGGTGCTATTACCTTGGGAATAGATCAGATATTTATAGATACTTCTCGATCACAAAGTGTTGAGGGGTATATTAGAGCGATAAATTTTGCGCATTACTTAGCCAAATTAAAAATATAGGAGCGGTAAATGTCATCATTAAAACCTGTTTATAAACTTTATGAATGGTATATTTCCCGGAATCTCAAGGAAGAAAATATGCCTAAACATGTGGCTATTATCATGGATGGAAATCGCCGATATTCTAAAATACAAGGCAATGTCCCGGTTATTGATGGACACAAAAGAGGAGTAAGCACTTTAGAAAAAGTACTGGACTGGTGTGTGGATTTAGGCATTGAAATAGTCACGGCTTATGCATTTTCCACTGAAAACTTTAATAGGTCCGATAAAGAAGTAAAAGGCCTTATGAAACTTTTCCAGGAAAATTTTGAAGGAATTGCCAGCAATAAAAAAATTCATAAAAATGAAGTTAGGGTAAAAGCCGTGGGAAACCTGGAACTGCTTCCGGAAAATGTTCGGCAAGCTATAAAATTGGCAGAGGATTCTACAGCATCATATAATAAACGCCAAGTCAATATTGCTATTGGGTATGATGGACGTTTGGAAATTATTGATGCGACTAAAAAAATAGCACGTGACGTTAAAGACGGAAAAATAAATCCTGAAGATATTGATGAAGATTTAATCAATAAGAATCTTTATACTGCTGGTCTGGAAGACCCTAATTTAATTATAAGGACTAGTGGTGAAGAAAGATTAAGTGGTTTCTTGTTATGGCAGTCCTCTTATTCTGAACTTTATTTCTGTGATAGTTTATGGCCTGAACTTAGAAAAGTGGATTTTTTAAGGGCATTAAGATCTTATCAACAGAGAGAAAGACGCTATGGAATTTAATTCAAACTCTTCATTTTTATTAAATATTGAAACTTATTATTAAATTTATTAAAATTCATTTTATTTTTCAAAGTTTATTTTATATCACTATTCCAATAGTAGAATTAATTAGTAAAATTCAGCAAATTAATTAATAAGGAGTTTATTCATGATCGATACACATTGCCATGTTGATTTTAAGGACTTTAATAAAGACAGAGCAGAAATTATAAAGCGGGCCCAAAAAAATCTTACCTGTATTGTAAACTCTGGTGTAACTTTAGAGGGTAATAGGAGAGTATTAGAACTTTCTGAGGAATATAAAAAATTTGTTTTCCCATCATTAGGATTTCACCCAGTTAATTCTTCTAAATCTGATCAATATGCGGTGGAAGCAGTTATTGAAGAGCTCCACGAAAATATTGATAAAGCAGTGGCTATTGGTGAAGTAGGAATGGATTATTATCATGTTAAAGATTCTGAAGGTCGAAATAGACAAGAAAAAATATTTAATCAGTTCTGTGGCCTGGCTGAGGAATATGAGCTTCCTTTAATAGTTCATGCCAGAGATTCTGAGGAAAAGGCCTTTAAAATAGTGAAAAAATATAAATCGATTCCTGAAGTGATTTTTCACTGTTACAGTGGTAGTTTAGAAACTGCAAATAAAATTATCGAAGAAGGTTATTATACTTCCTTTTCAACCATGATATGCTATTCGCAGCACCATCAAGTTCTGGCTAAAGAAATACCACTTAAATATATCCTAACTGAAACTGATAGTCCTTATTTGTCCCCTTTTAAAGGAGAAAAAAATGAACCGGCCTTTGTGGAAGAGGCAGTAAAAAAAATTGCAGAGATAAAAGAAAATAAGTTTTCAAAAGTGGATAATATCACAGAAAAAAATGCTAAAAAAGTTTTTGATATTTAATTTGCTTGATTAACAGAATTTACAATGGAATTAGAGCTTTATAGAATAATTTTAATTTTTAATGAAATTAAAAGTTAAAATAATTAATTCCTAATTTATTTAATTCTTCATATCTATTTTTTAGCATCTAGTTCTTCAAATACCTCTTTTGCTGCTGTAATTCCATTTATTGCTGCGGGAAACCCAGCATATGCAACCATTTGAATTATAATTTCTATTATTTCTTCTCTACTACAACCAACATTCAACGCACCATGGATGTGGCTTTTTAATTGAAGTGGTGCAGTGGCCATGGCAGTAAGTGCAGCTACTGTTGATATTTCCCTGGTTTTCAGATCCAATCCTTCACGCGTGTAAATGTCTCCATAGGCAAATTCCGCTATGAATCTAGCTAAATCCGGAGCAGTATCATCCAAACTCTCTTTTAAAATTTTATAAGAATCTTTATTCATTATTTCTAACTGTTTCAAACCTTTTTGGTACCTTTCAGACATTTTATTCCTCTATTTTTTCCTATTTGGTAATAATATCTGTGCTTTAATAATATTAATTGTTTATAATTATAGATTTATTAATTTATTTAATTCTAGAACATTAAATAATCTTTATATTCTTTTAATTATCAAGAAGCTATTTAATTTTTATAAAACATTAAATCCCGAATTATAACCACAAAATTTAACTTTTCTAAAGCTAAATAAAAAATGTAAGTACATAAATCTAAAGTTAATTTAAAATTAATTATAATAAAATAGGTTGGATATCATGAAAGATAAAATTATATTTTTAGCCACGATTTTACTGATGTTTAGTTTTTTAAGCGCAGTAAACGCGGAACCAGTTACAAAAACAATTGATAATATTACCAATAAAACCAATGAAGCACTGAATAATGCTTCTGATATCACTAATCAAACTGCAAATGAAGTTAAAAAAACATTGGATCCTATTCAAAGTATTATGAATGAAATTAATTCAATTATTCAACAGATCCAACAAATCTTACAGTCTTTACAGTCCATAACTGGACAATAATTTATTTTATTTCCCATTAATTTATTTTTTTAGGTGATTATTTGAGGCCTCATGTAATTTTAAACGCAGCTATGACATTGGATGGGAAAATAGCCACTCGAACAGGAAGTTCTGAAATTTCAGGCCCAGATGATTTGAAAAGAGTTCATCAAATTAGAAAGGATTCTGGCGCTATTATGGTGGGCATTAACACTCTTTTAGCGGATGACCCAAGGTTAACTGTGCATAAAATTTCATCTAACCCATTAGATAATCCTCTAAGAGTAGTGGTTGATAGTAAAGCGCGCACCCCACTCAAAGCACGGGTTTTAAACAATGATTCATCTACACTAATAGTTGTTTCAAAAAAAGCACCTTTAGAAAAAGTAGAAAAACTCAGAGAAAAAGTAGAAGTGATTATTTGTGGGGATAATAGAGTTGATCTTGAACAATTAATGAAAAAACTCAAAATTAAAGGCATCAATAGTCTCATGTTGGAAGGAGGATCTACATTGAACTTTTCCATGCTTAAACATGGCTTAATAGATGAATTAAGGGTCTGTGTTGCGCCAATGGTGGTTGGTGGAAAAGATGCCAAAACATTGGTTGATGGTGATGGCTTCGATTTTATGGCTGATGCAGTCAAATTGGAATTAAAAAAGAGTTTTAATTTGGGTAAAGATTTAATTTTAGAATATGCGGTCTTAGATAAGTTAGTAAAAAAAGAATAAGTATCTAAATAAAAAAAATATTTTATTATTTTTGCTTATAATAAAATTAGATCTATATAAACTGATTATAGTTAAAATTAGATTATTAATAATAATAATATTTAATAGTCTATAACAATTTATTTTTTTCTATTTAACTATAACAAACCTTTATTTTTTAAAATTCTTTCAGGATTTGTAGTTAATGCTTTTTTAACTTCTTTTTCGGGTAAACCAGCACCTAATCCATAACTATAAGCTGTTTCATAATTAATAAGGTCGCTTGGAGAGTGAGTATCAGTATCTATAATTAAATTCGCTCCTACTTCCAGGGCAACTTTTCCCACATGCCCATTTCCCAATGAATGCCCTCTCCTAGAGCTAATTTCAAGAGTTATATTATTTTCTTTAGCAATTTCGGCCTCTTCATAAGTAATCAGTCCGGGGTGTGCTAATATGTCCACATCTGGACAATTTACAGCAGCCCAGTTGGTTCCTTCAATAACTGGTTCTACTAATGTTTCACCGTGAACTACTATAACTTCTGCACCCAACTCTTTAGCTTTTTTAGCCAATTTAGGAATAATTTCTGCAGGAGCATGAGTGATTTCAGCACCAGGAACAATGGTAATGCCCCAATTATCGTTTATATCTTGTACAGCATCAATAATGCGGCCCACACAATCCATATTGGTTGCATCTACATGGTCTGTAATGGCAATAGCTTTATGATCTAAAACGCATGCTCTTCGAGCAATTTCAGATGGTAAAAGTTCTCCATCACTAAAAAGACTGTGAATATGTAAATCTATTCTTTGTGTAATTTTAATTCCCCCTTAATTGTTTAATTAAATAATAAACATATGCTGAAATAATGATTATGTTAATTATAAATAATTTATAAATTAATTAATATATTAAATTTGTTTATTAACCTAACTATTATATTATTTAATAATCTATTTTTATAAAATAATAGTTTTACAAAATATCGGATAATATCTGTTCAATAATCTAATATAATTAATATCATATATTAATAGCCAAATACTGTTTGAAAATTTTAAAGTTTTAAAATTGTGATAAAATGGAAGTTTCAATATTTGTGCCATCCCATATTACTGGCTTTTTTCAAATTATAAATCATAATAATCCTTTAAAAAAAGGTTCCCGTGGTGCGGGTGTGGTAATGGATAAAGGAGTCATAACTAGAATTAAAACTTCTAAAATAGATAATAAAATAGATATAAGTATAAATGGAAAATCTGAATCTTTCAATAATTCTATTACTCTGAAAACTGTTGAATTACTACAAAAAAAATTTTCCATTCAAAGTGGGTTTAAAATAGAACATGAAATACAGGTTCCCATAGGATGCGGCTTTGGAACGTCTGCTGCATGTGCATTAGCAGTTGCATTAGGCTTAGCATATATCTTTAATTTACCAATGACTTTTAATGAGGCCTCAGCGGTAGCTCATCAGGCTGAAATAGAATTAGGAACGGGTTTGGGAGATTTAATTGCAGAAACTTCTGGTGGAATCGTTATCAGATTAAAAGAAGGTCCCCCTGGATTTGGAAAGATTGATAAAATTATCAGCGAGCCTTTTTATGTGATATCAAAAACTTTAGGTGATATAGAAACCTCTTCTATTATTCAAAATCCATATCATCAACGAATAATTAATCGCACTGGTGAGGGAATGCTTAAAAAATTATTATATGATCCAACACCTCAAAAATTCATGTCATTATCTAATGAATTTGCTGAGAAGACTGCGCTGATGAATGAAAATGTAAAAGAGTTGGTTGATATTTTAAATGAAGAAACCATGGGGGCCTCCATGGCTATGCTTGGAAATACAGCTTTTGCCTTATCTAAAACTCCAGATACTAATCTTGAAAATAGTATTGTAAGTAAAATAGATTTTAATGGACCTAGGATCTTAGAATAAAAAATTAGGCATGGATTATTAAAATTGGGGTTCTTAAAAAATAAAATTATCTGAATCATATGATGCAAATATAATCTGTAGTTAAAATTAATAAAAATTATCTACAATAATTTCATAAAAATATCAATTTACATCACTTATTTAATAATGGTTCAACAAAATATATATGATTCTACTATCTAATAACAAATTATAGAAAGCGTGTTATTGCTATTTTATGGGCAATGAACAGATATGTGGATTCTATGATTAAAATTGTATATGATATTAAGGTTTACCGGGAGAATATCCAACAGATTGTCCAAAAAAACGATGTTGTTGTTGAATTAGGATGCCATATTGGTAATTCTACTCGTATACTTGCCGAATTGGCATCGGATGGTAGAATAATAGCAATTGATAATAGTCCAGAGGCTGGATCCAGTATGGAAATGGTCATGGCGGATTACCATAATGTAGAATTCATTAATGCAGATGCTAGACTTCATGAAACATTGGAGGAAGTATTTCAAAAAATTAAAAAATGCGATTTACTGTCTGTTGATTTAGGTGGTGGTTATCACCCGGACACGACTTTCAAAGTATATTTCATTTGGGCTTCCACATTAAAGCCTGAAAAAACTATTATCCGTAATAGAGGTTTGTTGGATTTTGCACTTTCAGCAGAAACTCAAGAAGTTATTAAGTCACAAAAGGGTTGGTTGGAGTCCAGCGGCGATGCAGGTATTCCTCCCAGGCTAAAAGAATTTAAACACTGGTCACAAAAGATATATCAGGAGGGTGTTGATGATAGGAAAGAAAATAAGGATTGAGAGAATTATTGACCGAAAAACAGGAAAAAGTGTAATTGTTCCCATGGATCACGGTGCTTCCATAGGTCCTGTGCCCGGGATTATTAAAATGGCTAAAACCATTGATGATGTCTCAAAAGGTGGTGCAAATGCAGTTTTAATGCATAAAGGAATGGTTGGAAGGGGCCACAGAGGATATGGGAGTGATATTGGTTTAATAATCCACCTATCTGCTAGTACTGGACTCAGCCCACACCCTAACCATAAAGTTTTAGTCACTTCAGTTGAAAAGGCTTTAAAAATCGGTGCGGATGCAGTTTCGGTTCATGTAAATGTGGGTTCTGAGCGAGAACCAGAAATGCTTATTAAATTAGGTACTATCTCTGAAATCTGTGATGATTGGGGAATGCCTTTGATTGCTATGATGTATCCTCGAGGAAAGCATATTAAAGATGAACACGATGCAGAAGTTGTTAAAATCGCAGCCCGTGCTGGTGCAGAACTTGGAGCAGATATTATAAAAACTAATTATACTGGAGATCCAGATACCTTCAAAGAAGTTATTGATGGCTGCCCGGTCCCATTGGTAATTGCTGGTGGCCCAAAAGTTGAAACAGATAGACAACTTCTAGAAATGGTTAAAGATTCGGTTGATGTTGGTGGAGCTGGTGTTGCAATAGGAAGAAATGTATTCCAGGCCAAATCGCCTCAAAAAACAACCAGAGCTATTTCTGAAATTGTTCATCATAAATTAGAAGTTGATGAGGCTTTAAAAATATTAAATGGAAACTAAATTTAGTGGAATTGATATTAGTAGCATAATTTGATATCAATTTCATAATTTTTTAATATTTTTATTTAAGCCTATAAAATTAAATTAATTTCAATTAAATCTATTAATAATTGTTCTATATTAAATGTCTATCTTAATAAATAGATATCTTAAATATAAGGAAGGGAAATCATGAAATTCGCTTGGATAATGCCTCCAGGAAGGACCTGGGATGAAAAAAAAGATTACATAACCACAGCTTTAGAATCTGGCATAGATCATGTTCTAGAAATGGTGGAACTAGACAATATTCACAAACTGGGTAATATAACAGTTATTTCTGACCAGGAAGAAGCAGACATAATTTTAGTTGGAAAGAATGGAGAAGGAGATAGTACTCTACATCTTCCTAATGACCTCGTTGAATCTAAGGATATGGCAGCTGTTTCCAGCTTCAAAAGAAAAGGAAAAACTGTAGCTGCTTATGTAGAAATAGCTAGTAAAAAACATGAAGAATTGGCCCGAAATTTAGGTCGAGTAGTGGATTATCTAATTTTAGTTGGAAAAGACTGGACAATTATCCCCCTAGAAAATATCATTGCTGATCTTCAAAGTGAAGATGTTAAACTGATTGCTGCAGCTTCTGATTATAATGAAGCTAAACTGGCATTAGAAACATTGGAACATGGTACTGATGGTATTCTGATTCAGCCTCAAGATTTCTCTGAAATAAAAAAAATAGCAGATTTAATTGAAAAAATTGAATCAGAAAAGTATGACCTCCAGGCAGCCACCATAACTCGCATAGAACCTGTTGGTTCTGGTGATAGAGTATGTGTGGATACTTGCTCCATGATGAATGTAGGGGAAGGAATGCTGATTGGTTCTTATTCTAAGGGATTATTTTTAGTTCACAGTGAATCATTAGAAAGCGAATATGTTGCTTCTAGACCATTTAGAGTCAATGCAGGCCCGGTACAGGCCTATGTAATGACTCCGGACAATAAAACCAAGTACTTATCTGAGTTGGAAACCGGGGACGAAGTTTTAGTTGTGGATGATACTGGAAAAAGCAAAACTGCCATTGTCGGAAGAGTTAAAATTGAAAAAAGACCCTTAATGTTATTGGAAGCTGAATTTGAAGGTATTAAAATCAAAACCCTCCTTCAAAATGCTGAAACAATTCGCCTGGTAAATGATAATGGGGCTGCTGTTTCGGTTTCTGATCTTGAAGAAGGGGACAAAGTCATGGTCTATTTAGATAAAGGGGCCAGACATTTTGGAATGTCCATAGAAGAAAGTATAATTGAAAAATAAACTTTAATTAATTTCTAGCTCATTATTTTTCTATTAACTCTAACTTTTTATCAAAAATTATTTTATTTTATTAGCTTCCTTTATTTAGTTACTTAAATCTTTTAAATATTTATTTCATCAAAATCTTTTTTTGTTATAATTTATTTTAAAATGGATTCTAAAATGGTCTACAATAAAAAATTTAATAAATAATTGTATTCAATAACATAATATTCATTAACAAATAATATTTCTATATTTCTAAAATATGATATTTTATAACACTCTGGGGGAGTTTCATTAGTTATAATGTAGAAATAATTAGTCCTAAACAGAAAGATGATCTTTTAGCTGAACTGAATTTTAATTATACTTTTGAGCGAAAAGCAAATATCCACGGAGCATGTATTAAGCTTCTAACGGATAATGCTGATTTTAAAGAAGAATGGGAAGATAATTTCAAGTTTATGAATGAGGATATTAGGCCGCATGCTAAAATTATTTCGGTGGATAATGATGGAGATTTAAAGGTTAGATATGAACCCCAGTCTCATATTTGTATTATTGAAAACTGTGATTATTATGGTTGGATAAAAAGTATTGCCTTAGCTGCAGTCTCTGACTTTTTTGAAGAATATAATTCTGAAAATCGCAGATATTCACTCCACGCTTCCGCTGTAGATTTTGGAGGGCATGCAATAGGCATTATGGGCCCCCCAGGAACTGGAAAAACTACATTAACTTATGGGATGCTCACTGACAAGCGTTTTAATTATATCTCTGATGACTGGTTTTTTACGCGTATTTTTGAAAATGACACAGTTATTTACTCCTCAGAAAAGAATTCTTATATCCGTGATGATATTGGGGATGTGTGGCCAGAGTTTTCAGATAATATAAATCGCGTTAAACTGGATAATCGTCAAAGGGGTCTGGCGGATGTAAAAAATCTTTTTCAGGGAAGAGTTCGTGAATCCTCAACATTACATTCCATGATACTATTGGAGAGAGATTTAAACAAAAGCCCTTTTAGAAAATTAAATGTTTCTGATGCGTTAGATTACATGAAAAGCACTGACTTTTGTAATCCTCACCAATTAATTAGGAATGAAAGAAAATTTAATCTTCGAATGAATTTCTTCAAGGATATCTTTTCAAAAATGGATGTTTACATATTAAATACAACTGAATCCCCTCAAGAGAGTTTAAATAGGATAATGAGTTTAATTTCAGAGGGTTAATCTGCAATAATCTTGTTATATTCAATAAATACTAATTAGATATTTTAATGCCAAAAGGTGGTACTAATGGTTATTTCTCAAGATTTACGAGCTTTTTTAGCTGTTGATATAGATGAAAGTTTAATTGATAGGATTGTGGAAATTCAAGAGATTTTTAAATATATAAATGCTCCAGTTAAATTTGTAGAACCTGATAATCTCCATTTCACCCTAAAGTTTTTTGGAGATGTAAATGAAGCAAAAATAGATGAAATTAATGATATAATTGTTAAAAGCGTAGAAAATTTTTCACCTTTTGATATTTTAATTAATGGAATTGGTGTTTTTCCTAGTTTAAGATATATACGAGTTTTATGGTTGGGTGCAGAAAATTTTGATTCGTTTTCAAACTTGCAAATGGAACTGGACCATGAATTTGTTAAAATAGGCTTTGAAAAGGAAAGAAACTATGTTCCCCATCTTACTATTGGTCGATTAAAAGGTTCTGGAAATAAAGATGCTTTAGTTAAAAAAATCGAGGAACTAAATGATATTGCTGTGGGAAAAACCACAATAGATAAATTAATTCTTAAAAAGAGTGAACTTACTCCTGACGGGCCAATTTATACAGATTTAAAGGTATTTAATCTTTAAATGTTTTTCAAACTTCAAAATCTTTTTTTCGTTATTATTAGATTTAATTTTACTTAATAAATTCTATTTAATATTTTAACAAGAATCTAAGAATTATTTATTAGGATTAATCATCTAATAAAATTATAATTAAAAATAATATGTGGATATGAATAGGTTATATATTAAAATTAATAATTTATTAAAAGCCAATTTTACTTAATGATATAAAATTCAATATAATTAGGAGAATATGAATGGATTTTGATGCTCTTTTAAATGAAATAAAACCCAATAAAATTGAAAAACAAAAAGTAGAATCACTAGCTGACTCTATGATTGATTTTATTAATAATTTGGCCCAGAAAAAGGGTATTCAGACTGAAGCAATTTTAGTTGGTTCAGTTGCTAAAAATACATGGCTTTCTGGTAATGCAGATATTGATATTTTCCTACATTTCCCTCTGGAAACTCCACTGGCTGATTTAAAAGAGCAAGGACTATATTTAGGCCATGAATGCATTATATTCATGTTTGGTAAATCAGAAGAACGTTATGCTTCTCATCCTTATGTCACTGGATATATTAATGGATACAGTGTAGACTTTGTTCCATGTTACCTCATTGAGGATGCAGAACAACTAAAATCGGCGGTGGACCGTACTATTTTACATACTCATTACATTAAAGAGAATTTAAAAGAAAACCAGATTGATGATGTTTTAATCCTTAAAAAATTCATGGAAGGTATTGAAACCTATGGTTCGGAATTCAAGGTAGGTGGGTTTGCAGGATATCTATGTGAATTGTTGATCTTGGAGTATGGGACTTTTAATAAGGTTTTAAAAGCAGCTGCATCCCAATGGAAAAAAGGACTCATAATTGACCTTGAAAATTTTGGTACTGGTGGTATTTTTGCAGATTCTTTAATTGTTGTGGATCCTACAGATAAAAAACGAAATGTGGCGGCGGCATTAACTACTCATAAAATGGCTGAATTCATGGTGGCCGCACGGAATTTTTTAAAATGCTCCACTAAAGATACTACTCATAATACTACTAATAATCTGGAATACTTCCAGTCTGTTACTTACTGTAATGATTTAGACTCAATAAAAGAAGAATTTGCAGACAATGGAACAAAAACATTCTTAATCCATTTTAATCCCCCGGAAATACCTTCGGATGCAATTTATCCTCAATTAAAAAAGACTGAAATGTCATTAAGCTCAAAACTTGAATTAGAAGGATTCAAGGTATTTAAAAGTTCCTACTGGACCAATGAATCTAATATCGCACTTATAATACTGGAATTTGAAGTATGGGAACTTCCAAATTATAAAATCCATGAAGGGCCTATGGTATGGGATGAACTCCATCAAGAACGATTTTTAAATAAGTACTCCTATGGGGCCTGGGTGGAAAATGATCGTTGGAAGGTTCAGGTTCCCCAAAAAAATAATAACGCAGAAAAAATGATAGAATTTTTCTTAAAACCAGAAAATATTCATCATCTAAAGATAGGTAAACATCTTAAAGATGAAATTTTAAAAAACAATGTGATAACAGATATTAATGAATTTTTATCATCAGAAAATGTTTCTAAGGAACTTTTGGAGTTCATGGATGATTTTTTAAATCCTGGAAAGAATTTATGGAGATAAATAATTATTTATTTTAGAGTGTTTTAAGTATTTAATTTACTAATTACTTTTTTAATTATTATTTTTTTAATAGTCAGGGGGTTCTTTTTTAATTAGTTATTGAGTTCTTTTTTAATTATCTTTGATCAGTATCCTTTTCTCTCATTAACAAATTTGGGCACAGCTTCTTTTAAGGGGTCAAATGTTTCTATATTCTTTACTTCCATACAGCGCATACTTACCTTAGAATGGAGGGAAGTAGGCATTCTTAAAATTCTTTTAAGATCTATACTTACTTTAGCATCAACCAGACCCATATTAAGTTTTGATATTCCTTCAACCAGATTTCTATATCTTATTGGCCCGATTTTATTTTTGAATAGGCCCCATTCATCCTTTTGAACCATTTCACGATACTTTAAAACATCTTTCATTAATTTAGGGTTAACTTCTTCCATTTTCTCAGTCCCATTCATATGTAAAATGGCATATTTAATCCTTTTAGTGAAAACAGCAGGATATCCTAGGGGTATGGAGAAATGTTCCAGTTCATAAGGCTTTTGTCCAGATTCATCTTCCATAAAATACTTATTTTTAGGAGGCTCAGCACCAGCTACATATTTAAGAACCTGAGAACGCCCTTCACTATCCAATCCCATGGCGGATTCATCCAATATTCTAATATGGTAACCTCGTCCAGAATAAATTACATGGATATTTTTTAGGCCTAAATCTTGCTTTAATGTATCTATAAGTCCAGCAACTATCTGTCTAGCTTCATCCAGACAAATTTCACAAACGCTATCACAGCCACAAGATCTAACTGGGACATCTTTTGCATCAACGTCAAAAACCAGCTCAGATTTTAACCATTCTCCTCTTTTACGAGGTTTATTATAAAAAGCCACAGAACAATATGCTGCAAAAGGAGATCGATACCTCATGAACCTTTTTAACATATCCGGAGTTTTAAAAACCCGATATCTATCATTAGGACCCCTTCCTAAATGATCAAAACCAAATTCTCTTTTACTCAGGTCTTTTCTTATGAAATCCGGTAGATCATTAATATCCCATTCGTCCCGGTAATATCGTCGTCTCTCTTCTAATGTGGATGGTTCAAATATATGCGTCACCTTATAATTATCTTGATAATTCGTTAAAAATATGGATTAATGATATTTAGGATTTTAATTATCTTTATATATTATTCAGTGTCTAATTTTTTAATATCTATATTTTAAATATCAATATTCGAAGATTTAAAATTTCATTTCAATTATTAATTATTCAAATTATAATTTTAAAAATTATTCAATCAATCAATCAATCAATCAATCAATCAATCAATCAATCAATCAATCAATCAATCAATCAATCAATCAATCAATCAATCAATCTGTATCTGAATCAGATTCTGAGGATTTAGAAGGAGTTTTATCTCCGGAATTTCGGAGTTCCCATCTTTTTCTATTGTAATAAGAGAGAGGATTTCCGATTTTTTTACAAGTGGCATCAGGTTTACATAATGACGATAAATGAATTTTGATTTTATCGCAGCTCATAGGTGTGTACCACTTACTTTCGCCTTCATGCTTTAATTCAGGGTCTTTATTAACTCCAAAACCAAGTTTGGCAATAACATTTAACTTTTCTTGAGGATCGTCATCAAATAATGGTGGGTTGCAGTTATTCGCGGCCTCAAATATTAGGGGAATTATTTCATTTATAGTAATTTGGAGATCAGGATCAATATCTGAAATCTTACTAGTTCCTTCATTTCTAAAAACGGAAGGATATAATCGAGCATAAGATAAAAAAGATGTTAGTAATAATACAATGGCATCATTACGATTTCCAGACCCTACACCTTCAATAGTTTTTTGTATACATGGTGGAAAAGCCTCATGTTGTAATTGAGTGGCCTTAATGTCCCCTCCAAAGCCACCAGAACCTCCAGACCCAGGAAAATACGACAATTCTTTAATTTTTTCAGATATTTGTTCCCCAATTTCGAGTAATGTGGGATGTGCTTCAATTTTAGGGGCCATTTCATGAACTTTATGGATATAATTTTCTGTTTTTTGCATTATCATACGACTTATAATCATTTCTTTGATTTTTTCACCAATTAATAAGTCATACATCTTCTCTGGTAATCTACCTTCAATTTTATCCTCAAATCTAATTAAAAAATCTTCTTTTTCTAATACAACGTCCCCTTGATCCAGGATCATATCAGTTAAATTAATTTTTTTGGATCCTAAAAGTTGACTCATTGAAGTCCATTTAATGTTATCCTGAGTTATCATCTGATTTAGAAGATTGTTTACCACTTCTTTTCGCTCTATTGGTACCAATTTTTCAAGGCGATCTTCTACCAGTTTTCCCTGTGATTCAACTAATAATCTACCTTCTCTCGATTTGGGATTGAATTTAATGCCTATGGCCTGTGCCATTGTATAAATTGATATAACATCAAATTTTGCTATTTTTGGATTAATTAAGAATGCATAATCGTTATGGTTGTACTTTTTATCATTTTTTCTACGTAGATACCATTCTACTCTTTTTAATGCTAAATCAGCGTAGTTTTTAGGAATATATGAATCATCAGAAATGTTCTGTGATTTACTATCTCTTACTAATTGTAAAAGTTCGGGATTAACCTCAAATATTCCTTCAATAGAACCCTTTTCTCTAACTATTTCTTCACCTTCGCTGGAGAAAGGATTTAGATATGATATTAAAACCATAATTTCTATTAGTTGAACTATAGATAAAAAATTACCCATATAAATTAATAAAATATGGATAAAATATTTCTAAAATAATTCTTCTCATGTATTAAAACTCATATTTTTGTTTTATGATTCTTTTTTATACAAAAAACAAATATTTATCATGTATTATTTGCATTAGGTTCTTTTAATTATTTTATTCGATGATTTATAAGTATATGAAGTATTTCAATACTTAAGACTTGAAATTGCTTCTTTTTTAATCAACTGCATCAGATTTATATAGTAAAATAACTTAAAATAGGATAAATATTTCTAAAATAATTCTGGTATCTTATTAAAAATAATATTTATAAATTTGAATAGTATAACCTCATTTTTATTTGGCCTTTAAAGTCAATTTATTGGTTATATTTATTTTATATTTGATTTAAGACATTTATTTGAGATTATGTTTATTGGGATATTAAATATCCCTTTAATTAAATTTTACATTATGGTCGAGAAATAGAAATATAATTGATTATAAAATTAATAAAATACTAATTATCAAGCTTATTGGGCTTTAGGAGGAATAATATGGGTAAAATATTTATAACCAGCGCACTTCCCTATGCCAATGGACCTACTCATTTAGGCCATTTAAGGTCGACTTATATTCCTGCAGATATTTATGCACGTTTTAACAGGATGAAGGGACATGATGTGCTTTTTGTATGTGCTACTGATGAACATGGTACTCCCATTGCGGTAAAAGCTGAAAAAGAAGGTAAAAAACCTTTAGAAATAGCCACTAGATACCATGAAATGATCAAAGAAGATTTATTATCTTGTAATATTTCTTTAGATAATTTTTCAAGGACTACTGATCCAGTTCACTACGAACTTTCCCAAAACTTCTTTTTAAACCTTTATAATAAAGGTTTTATTCACGAAAAAGAAATTAAACAACCTTATTGTGAGAAATGTGCTAGATTTTTACCTGATCGATATGTAGAAGGAATTTGTCCAGATTGTGGGAGTGAAGGGGCCCGTGGAGACCACTGTGAAGCATGTGGTCGGCACCTGGAGCCTACTCAACTTCTGGAACCTCAGTGCTTAATATGCAGCAATAAACCAGAAATAAGGGAGTCAAAACATTACTTTTTTAAATTAAGTCATTTTCAAGATGATGTTCAGAATTGGATAACCAATAATAATGATTTACCTCCAAATGTAAAGAATTATGCTCTCCAATGGGTAAAAGAAGGATTGAAAGATTGGATTCTCACTCGAGACATGGAATGGGGAGTTCCAGTTCCTTTAGAAGGTGCTGAGGGTAAAATTATTTATGTATGGGGCGAGGCATTCTTAGGTTATCTCTCATCCGCAAAACAATGGTCTAAAAAGTCAAATAAAGATTGGACTGAATACTGGGATGAAAATGCAGTTCATTTCATTGGAAAAGACATAATTTACCACCATTCTATCTTCTGGCCTGCTCTTTTAATGGCCCGTGAATGTACTTTACCAAAAAACATTATTGCTGGTGAATATTTGTCACTGGAAGGCCAAAAAATGTCTACCAGTAAGAATTGGGTCATATGGACCTCTGATTTCTTGAAAGACTTTGATGCTGATATTTTAAGGTATTATTTAACTATTAATGCTCCTTTAAACAAGGACACTGATTTTTCATGGGATGATTTCCAGAGGAGAATAAACGATGAGTTGGCTGATGTTTTAGGTAATTTCTTGCACCGTACATTTTCATTTACCAAAAGATTTTTCCAGAATGTTATTCCTGATACAGAATCGTTCGTGGAAGAAGATTTGGAATTTGAAGAATTAATCAAAAATGCTCCGGGGAAAATTGGAGATTTAATATCTCAATTTAAGTTTAGAGAAGGCTTAGTCGGGATTATTAAGATGGCAAAGGCCGGAAATAAATACTTTAATGACCAGGAACCTTGGAAAACAATAAAATCCAATCCTGAAAAGGCAGCGAATTGTATCTATCTTTGTAATCAAATGTCGAAAACATTAGGAATTCTTTTAAGGCCTTATATGCCTAATAAATCTTCGGAAATTCTGCAAATATTAAATATTGGTGAAGAAATTGTTAATATTGAAAAATGGGATGATGCAGGGATATTTTTAGATTCCGGACATGAAATTAATAAAGCTAAACCTCTTTTTGCTAAGATAGATGATGATTTCATTGAAAAACAAAAAGAAGATCTTTATAAAAATTTAGGTGCTGATAATAAAGACTTTGAAAGTCCAGAAAAAGCTAAATCTAATACTACCCCGGATAATTCAAATAAAACAGTGGAGACAGATAAAATGGGACAAATAATCAACATCGATGATTTTGCTAAATTAGACTTAAGAATTGGACAAGTAACCAGTGCAGAAGCAGTGGAAGGTTCAAAAAATTTATTAAAACTTAAAGTTGATATTAAAGATAAAGAATTACAAGTGGTTGCTGGGGTGGCCAAAAAATATTCACCTGAAGAAATTTTAAACCAGAAAGTTGCAATATTAGTTAATTTAGAACCAGCAAAACTCTTTGGAATTAAGTCTGAAGGAATGATACTGGCTACTGGTGACAGTTCCAGTCTTTTAACTTCTCAAAATGCAGACGTTGGTGAAAGAATAAAATGAACGAAACCGTGCTTATTGGTAAGTCCGAGAAATTTTTAGACCGCATTGCGTGGGAAAAAATTGATCTGAGTGAAATTTCAACTTTAGAGGAATTTCTGAAAACTTACCAGTACCTGAAAGAAAACCTGGATGAATTACAGGATTTAAAGGAAAACATGGAATCTCGAGGTTATAAGGCTCCTTATAGGTCCTTGGCTCGTTATGGATCCAGTGCTCCAGGTGAAGTTGTGGTAGAAGAACTTTATGAAGTTAATCGCCACAATCAATATTTCAGGATGAAAGCGGCTGCAAAAAAAAATGTTTTAGACCGTGCAAAATCTTCTATATCTTCTCATAAAATTGCTTTAGGACATTTAGAAGATTATGGATCTTTAAAATGTATATCTTGTGGGAAAAGTTTCAGAGTTCATGAATTTAGTGATTTAAATCAAGAGGATAATATTATTAAATGTACCTGTAATTCACCAGATTTTAAATTGGAAGTTAATGAACACCATAGTTCCAGAATTGGTATAATTCCTGAGCTTCCCCTTTCTGGAAATTACATGGTTTTAATGTCACAGTTAACTCCTTTGGGAAGAGAATCGTTTAAAATAATAATGAAACTTTTAAAACAAGAAAGAAAAGGTGTTGTAAAAACTGTTTCTCTTGTTATAAAGGTTATGGAGTCTGGAAGATGGATTAGAAAGCGTGTTACTCAGGACGCTGATGATAATTTGAATTACGAATCTGAGTTGCGAAAAAAATACGGTCCAAATGTTCGTATTGAATTTTTACAATTTCAGCGCAAGAAACCCACAATTATTAATGATAAACATACTCGTACCGCATTATCTTTGGCATATGCTCGTTTTTCAGAAAAATTTTTAAAAAAATTTGCTGATGAAATTTTGAATGATCACCTAAATCTAGAAATGGTCGAGCTTTATGATGAACTCTTGTTAAAAGCAGAATCCTTTAATCCTATTCTTTGGGAGGCAGATGAAACTGTTTCTGAAGCCCGTAAAATGGAATTTAATAGGCTTCTTATAGATCATGGAATGATGAATGAAAATGAGGAAATTAATTCTGATTTAAAAAAAGACCTCAAGTTAAGGACAGAAATTCAGAAAAACATTTTTACATTAATTCCCATTACTTTAATTTCATGGGATATACTAAAATATTACTTAATAACTTCATATGACCGTAGAACAACTTACTCTGGCCCTTTCCCTTATTTAAGATATAATCTTGATCGTAATCAAATCAAGGTTTTTCAAGATTTTGATTTAGATGTTATTGAAATCTTAAAAAATTTCATGAAAGAGAAAATTGATTATATTCCATCAATGCAAAAAACAATACTGAAGAAATTTGAAATAGAACAAAAAATGAAAGGTTTGAATATGAAAACCAATCCTTCAGCTTTTGGTGCAGCTATTGTCAATTTAGAATCTGAATTAGATATTAAAACATGTGCTGATGTATTTTCGGTAAATATAAAAGATATTGAAATGGAAAAAGAAAATATAAACACTATGGGTAAACCCAAAACTAAAAAAGCCAAAAAATTCATGGAAATGATTAAAAAATGAATTCCTAATTAAAATCCAGGTTTTAATCCAAATAGCCTATTAAACTCAATGTTTTACATTATTTTATTTAAATTTCTTAATTAATTATTTAGTTAAATATTTATTAATTTAATTTAAACTCATTAACTTATAATTTCAAATTTAATATTACTACTTATCATGTGATTTCATGTCATTGGAGAAAGTTCATATAAATCAACCATTAACTTCAAGAAAGATAATGGAAGTACTTGAAAAGTATCCTGATTTAAAAAAAATAACTTGCCCGATTAGTTTATACAAAAGAACATCTCCCAAATATTTAGATGCTCTTAAAGAGCTGGGTATTGAAGTAGAACCCTTATCTTCTAGGGGTAGGCCAAATAAATATGATGAAAAAAAAGTTTTTGAAATTAAAAGTCTCCTAAAAGATGGTAAGACTCCTAAAGAAATTTCTAAGCAGATGAAAATTCCTTTGAAATCTGTTTATTACTTAAATAAAGATTCACATCTAAAAAAGGGTCGAAAATCTAAGTATGCTAAAGGTATACATATTAAAGTCCTTGAAATGGCTAAAAATGGAGTTCCACGTAAACAAATTTCAGAAAGACTCCATATACCAC
>JAHFBZ010000043.1 GCA_023249725.1 Methanobacteriaceae archaeon | reverse complement strand
AATCAATACTGGAAAAAAGAAAACTACCACCTACTTGAGCACAAAAACCATCTTCCTCAATTTTACGAAGTGCTGCTTCTAAAATATCCCAGTGAATTCCGGTCAACTCATTTAATCTACTGGTTTTAACAGTCCCAAAAGCTGAAATAATTTTTAAAATAAGGTCCCTTACAAAAACATCAGATAATCGAAGATCCTCCAATGTTTTTGGTTGTTTTAATTGATCAAAAAGTTCTTGCATTTGTTCATCGTGATAATAAGTCATCTATTCAAACCCCAATAAAATTAAACATATAATAATATTATATAGATTTATTAAGGTTACTAATAAATGCTTATATTAAAATTAAAATCATGAAATCTGCAGAAATAATCCCAATTAATAATTTAGAAACTAATTAATCCTACTAAAAAGATTATAAATTAATAAAAAACTGTTCCAATAATCGTAAAAATTTTAATATTTAATTTAAATATTTAAAATAAAAAAGGCTTATGAAACCAATACTTCATAAAATATTCTCTAATTCTTTGATATTAGAAATAATTTGGACATCAAGATTTTCTTTTTCAATATAACTCTCTTCTTCAGGAGTAAGCTCAGAATTGACCAGAATTGCAGACATTCCAGCATTTACGGCACCCATAATATCCTCACTAAATTTATTACCTATCATAACTGATTTTTCGGCCTTACAACCCATACGATTCAGGGCTTCCTCAAAAATCCGTCCATGAGGTTTTTCAAAACCAACTTCATCAGAGGTAACCACTTCATCAAAGAAGGGGTAAATTCCCAATCTAATAAGTTTTTCCCATTGTTTTATAGTGATTCCATTAGATATGACACCTAAACGATAACCTTTTGCCTTAATATTAATTAAAGTCGAAGTAGTTTCTGGAAAAGGCCTTAAAAGTGCAAATTTCACATTATGGTAATTTATCATTCCCAATGCAATTAAAAGAGGTTTTTCCTCACCAAAAACAGTTTTAGTTAAAACATTAAAATGTTTATCATAATTAGAGCCTTTTTGGGCTATTATTTCTCTTAAAAGAGTATAAGCTTCAGAAGAAGATAAAGGCAAGCCTGCATCAATCATCATATTTAATGCTGCCTTTCTGGCAAGTTTAGCAAAACCTGAAGTGTCAAACAAAGTATCATCAATATCAAAAAAGACCGCTTTTAGCATTATCCCACCTAATTTTATATTGAGCAATTATAACTTAATAAGTTGTTGTTTTTAGGATAATATATTATTAAACTTTATTTTTAAAATTCACAGAACAAATTGTAAAATTAATTCATTAGTTAATGATCAATAAATGACTATATTAAAATATTAATAAAAAATAGGGCTAAAATAAAATATCTAAAAAAATTCAAATAATAAAATTTATTAATTTTTAATTAAAAAAAGCATCTAAACTGCTTTGTTTCTCTTTTTGAGCGAGTTCAGCTAATTTTTCTGATGAATAACCCAATGAATCCATAATCCTTGATACCGCAGGTAGAACCTGGTTTTTAAGATAATACTCCGGATCATATTCCATTTTTTCAGTATCTTCAATAGGAAATGCTCTTTTACTTATTGGAGATTTACCTTTAACAATAACATAACGAATAATAGCTCCTCTCTCTATTTTCCGCCCCTTGGCAATAGATCTCTGAGCAGCAACCACATGAGGCCCAATCTGCTTGTAATCACTTAACTTCTTTGTGATTTGAGTGTGTATGACCATATCCTTCATGGCCACTTCACCCGATTTTATATCTATAATAACATTTTTAATGATTTCTCTAGCTTTTTCCGGAGAACCGTCCTTTAAAATGGCCATTAAGATATCTTGCTGGGTATCTTTAGCAATAGGAGCCCAGTCTCTTCTTACAAGCTCCAGACCCTTTGCTACAATTTTTTCATTTTCAATAAGAGCATATCTCTTTTTGGTAACAAAAAAACCCCTCTTGTAAAATCCTTCATATTCCAGTTCCATACCTTCTGGTAGGTCCTGGTTTATGAATTCTAAAAATTTATCCTTCTGGGATTGAATTTCTGCTTCCAGTTCATTCTGCAATGAGCACACCATTAATGATACCGTGTTGGCCAGGCCTGGAAGTAACTCGAACTTTACCTGCACTGGTTTCCACTAAAGCACCTTTAGTTATGATGTTCCTTCTTACAAAGTTGGGATTGGCCAAATTTTCTACAACATTTAATATTTCAGCCGTTTCAGATTTTTTGGTTGAAGGGTTCATTACATTAATTTTAGAATCATTGGATAATCGGATTTTTTCGTTTCCACCTTGAGTTCTAATTCTTCTAATTTTTCGGTCACCTATTTTGGTTTCAGCAGCTTCTCTACCGAGTTCACACTTCTTCTTTCCTCGGTTCATTTTTGCTCGTCCACCACTAGGTTTTTTCATTGATTTTCCTTGCCAAATTGCCATTATTTCACCTTGTTAACGTTATTTTTGTAATTAATATCATCCAAAAAGACTGTTGATTTTCCTTTTTAGAATAATATTATGGAATACATATCTAAAATTCATTTAGATTTAATATCCATTTAGAAACCTTAATTAAAATTCCAAAATCAGTAAAAACTGAATTTAAAACACAACTGGTATCCTATTTAATTTATCTTATTTAAAATAATTCTATTTTAAACAATATATAACAATTATATCAATTTAATTACTTATTAAAGTTATCCATCGAACTTTAAAAATATTTTGATTGTTGGATTATAATAAAACACAAAACCCTAATAATCTTATTTCTATGTATTACTATTCCGGATTTTATTTAACTAACTAGTATCCTAGTTTTTTTCGTTTATTCAGACAACTAATATACAACAAAATCTAATTTCATTGTAATTTATTATAATTTAACTAAACTCATATTTAAAGTTTAAAAATTTACATTAATCCTAAGGTATTTATTTAATAAATTTTTTGTAACATTTAAATATTGTAAATGCTCAATCATGTAAATATCGTATAATTAAATTATGAGTGAATTTAGTTGTATTTTTAATTTGATATATTCTATAATAAATCTTAATTTCTATAATAAAGTTTAATCACATTTAAAACATTCAAAGGGTGAATTTCTATGAAAATTGGTATGTCCCACGGTGCTGGCGGAGAAGTAATGCAGAATTTAATCTCAGATATCATATTAAACAACATACAAAATAAAAGTGTGAATGGTGGTGTAGGGCTGGATGATCTGGATGATGGGGCTTCAATTCCGCTTGGTGATTATGAAATCGTGGTAAGTACTGATGGACACACCATTGACCCATTGTTCTTCCCAGGAGGAGACATTGGAAGAATATCAATTGCTGGAACCGTTAATGACGTTTCTGTAATGGGAGCTAAACCACTGGCCATTGCCAATGCCATGATTATTCGAGAAGGGTTCCCTGGAGAAGATCTGGAAACTATAATAAAATCCATGGATGCCGTCTGTCAGGAAACCGGAGTTTCAATCATCACTGGAGATACCAAGGTCATGGAACAGGGAAAACTAGACCAGATGGTCATTGCCACCACTGGAATTGGTCTAGCAAAAAGAGGAGAAGTTAAAAGAGACTCTGGACTGGAAGTGGGGGATAAAATCATTCTCAGTGGGAGCGTAGGAGACCATGGAATGGCCCTAATGGCCTATCGTGAAGGTTTTGGATTTGAAACTGATCTAAAATCAGATGTGGCTCCAGTCTGGGAAATAGTAGAAACTGCCCTTGGAATCGGGGGAGTAACTGCACTTAAAGACCCTACAAGAGGAGGTTTGGCCAATGCGGTCAATGAGCTGGCCAGTAAATCTGGTGTGGGATTAATGCTTGATGAAGATCAGATACCACTTAAAGAACAAGTAAAAGCCGTTTCAGAAATGTTAGGAATAGATCCCTTTGATGTGGCCAATGAAGGAAAAGTAGTAATGGGTGTAAAACCAGATGTGGCTGAGGAAACTTTAAAAGCTATTAGAAAGACCAAATACGGCTCTGAAGCACAAATTATTGGAGAAGTCACTGAAGGCCATCATGTTCTAATGGAGACTTCTTTAGGTGGAACAAGAATCTTAGAAGCACCAATTGCTGATCCAGTGCCTAGAGTTTGTTAATTATCTATTAATTAGTCTAAATCAAATTAATGAACTAATTAAAATTTTTTATTCTTTTAATTTTTATTTTAATGCATGATAATCATTAATTGTAAGTAAGAACATTTAGGAAATTATAAATATTTTCAATTCAAGATTAATTTTAACAAATAATAATTTAATACTAATATTAATAGGATTTCATCATAATTTCCATGATTGAGTTCAAATAATGAACAATAATTTTAGAATTTAAGGATGTATTAAAAAATTGAATATAAAATAGGGATTTAAATGGAAAGCTTAACTAAAAAAAGATTCTGGGCATTTATTATTGATTTCATTGTTATTACAGCACTAATGTGGATTGTAAGTGTTGTTATTTACCCCTTGGTAGTAGTAAGCGGGTATTTTACTATATTTAACTACTGGATAATTTTACTGGCTTTGGTAATTATATGTTATTTTACTTATTTAGAAGGTCATTACCCAAAAACAATAGGTAAAAGTCTAGTGGGAATCGAAGTTAAGTCAACTGATGGCGAATTAACTTACAAAAAAACATTTATCCGTAACCTATCTAAAATATTATGGATTCCTGTTTTAATTGACCTTTTATTAGGTAAGCTCATTAAAAACGGCTCTCTTAGGATATTAGATAAATATGCTAAGACACAAGTTGTTTTTGAAAGCGAAAGCCCTTAAAAATATCTAATAATACTATTCATTTTTTATTATCTTCGATTTCTTTTTGCATTCTAGTAATCAAATCAGTAGCTTTTTTATACTTCTAATTTTTATTTATGCATTAATAGGGTTTCACATATCCATTATCTTTTTACTTCCAAAAATTCAAAATTAATAATAATATGAAATTAAGTGAGGGCAAAAAAATGAAGGATCAGATAAATGAAGTGAAAAGTCAAGTATTGGAAAATATAGGGGTTTTAATAACAACTGCATTTGGATTAATTGCCGCATTAGCCTGGAATGAAGCAATTAAAGCTTTAATAACAGAATTAATAGGAAAAGGAAATGGGATAACTGGTTTATTTATTTATGCCATAATTATTACTGTATTGGCCATTGTTGTAACCATAGTAATTGGAAAGATCATTTCTAAGCCAGTAGTTCAGGAAGTAAGGATAGTAGAATAAAAATAGAATAATTTTACTTATTTTTTATTTGATTTTTTTATTATTTCTTATCAGCTAAACTATTATTTCTAGTTAAAAATTATAAAACAAAAATAGGAGATAATGGGAATTATTTAGAACCGATCATAAAGTTCCATGAATAATCCTTTTTACATTATCTACCAAATGTACCCCTTATTTAAAAGATGAAAAGCTAGTTATCTAATCGCAATTATAAATTATCTTTATTAATAATAATATTTTTCGCAAGTGTGCAAAAGTGATAAAATGATTTTATTTAAGAATCTGGGTGAAATGAAAAATAAAAGGATTCATTTAAAAAATAGGTAAAAGTATTTGATATCATTCTTATTTTGCCAATAATATCATGAAAATTAGTTTTAGAGTAGTAAAGACATAGATGATTTTTCTGATTAAAAATTTAGATTATCAATAACAGATACAAATTCATCCGCATGGTTTCTAGTTGTGTCATATTGTTCATATTTGTATGTTTCATATATTATGGCAGGTACATTAGATTGAATTAAGGGACTAGTAACAAATTTTGTGCTAGTTGGATTAGGTGATACATAATATTTCAGCCAGGAAATCTTATTTTTTATCATCAATGCAATTGATTCAGAATCACCACCCTTAACTGGGCTAAAAATAAATCGATTTTCTTCCCAATTACCAACATTAGAATGGATATCAATAGCTAAATTGAATTTATTGCTTATTATGTCAGGGATAGCATATTTTTCAGCTAATAATTGTCCATTCATTCTACCATCATTATAATTGTTAGCAGCAGCGGTAACATTTATTTTATAAATATAATAACAATATTTAAGAGATTTTTGGCTTAAAATAGATTCTGAAATGGCCTGATGAGATTTAGACTCTAATGGATGTACTCCGATAATATAAGCGATTTTTACTTTTGAGCTAGAATTTCCGTAAGGCCCCATTTTAACTACAGAACCATAATCATTATTGCTCAAAAGTAAATTATTAGACTCTGCAACTGAAAATGAAGTGTTATTTTGATTATAATTGGGAAATATATAAAATGAAATAGTTGTAGTGATAATGAAAATCAGAATTACTGATAAAATTATTACTATTAATCTGTTTTCTAATTTCATTCCTAAACTCTCCATTTTTTAATGTTTAGGGGATTGTTACTGAACTTGGAAGCTGATTTGTTGATTTATATTGAGCTAAAACTTTTGCAAATAGATTTAATACACTGTCTGGTGAGATGTCGGGTTGGCCTGATACTTCTATTCCAACATAATTTGGAGTTATGCCATTCTTATCCATCCAAGTATATGTTCGCTTAGCCATGTCAACGTATTCCGTTTTTAAAATAATGTCATCAGTTATATAACCTTGTGGACTATCTGGACTATTAAAGCTGTTTATGGGTATAGTTCCTTGTTTTCCTTGGTCAATCATTACAATTGATTTAGCTAATATGTATATACACTGGTTTTTATCTAAAGTAGTTGAACCATATGTGATGCTTTTAAAATCTTCAGTTGAATAGTAAATTTTATTTGCTAAATTAGGAGCTTCTGAAACAGGAAATCCAGTATTATTTGAGATTTGGTTTGAATTAATATTGCTTTCATTTTGTACTTGTACATTCGGCGCTTCTTGAGAATTTTTCATCATGACTCCAACAGCTACACCTAATACAATAACCAAAATGATACAAATAATAATTAGAATTTTGTTTTTTGAACTCATACCTTCATTTTTGACAATAGCTTTTAATGGAGTACCACATTTTTCACAGAATTTGGCTTCTTCATCGTTTTTTGTTCTACAGTTAGGACAAATCTTTTCTGATGGTATTGGCATATGATTCTTTCCCACTTTTATTTAATTTCAAATGTGTTTAATATTAAATTGAAGTTATTTTGTTCTTGATCGAATTTATTTGAAGGTGCGACTAAGACTAATACATATAATTCTGAATTTTCATCGAACCACAACGATCTGCTTTTAACTTGTGTTCCATCTATAGTTTCTTCTGAAACAACTTCATAAGCTGGAACTCCATTTAATGTAATATTTCTACTAGATAATATTCTAGAACTAGTATTATTAGCAAGAAAATTAGAATAAAATTTATCTATGAAATTTCGAGAAGTTAAACTAAGTGTGAACATATTATATTTATATACAAATACACCACCACCAGTATTGTCTTTACTAAATACATTTGCAACTTCAGTAGAACCTAATTGGGGCATATCCGTTTGTAATTCTTCCCATGATCCAGGATAACTAAAAGAAACATAGGAATTATCAAAATAATTGGGTTGACTATCCACGGCTATTTGAATACCATATGCAACAGTTAACATAGAACATGCTAATATGAGAGTTAGTAATATTCCGATTATTTTTGAAGTCTTATTTTTACTTAATTTTGAAATTCCTAGGCTTATTAATCCACCTATGCTTCCAAAGACTATTCCTAATACGATTATTATAAGTCCATAAGACAAGATTGTATCACTATAAATAAATAGAGAACTGCTGAATAGCATTGAAATAAAATATAATGCCACTATTAATGTTGATGATATTGCACCGGTCATTAATCCATTAATAATGTGTTTTTTGGAATCACCAGATATTGTGTAACTTGAATAAAAACTCCCTGACAATAATAACATGAGAAAAAATAAAAAAATCGAAACTTCAGATTCTAAAAATTTATATATGAATCCTATTCCTAAAATTAAAATAGTAGAGATAATAAATCCGATGATTGACCCGAATAATGCGGTTTTCCATTCAATACGTGCCATCATACTATTTTGGGATGGTACTCTTTGATTTGGCTGATTTAATGGTATTCCACAATTTTTACAAAACACTGCTTCTTTTTTATTTGGTGAACCACAGTTTGGGCAATATTCATCAATATGTAACTGTTGATTTGGAGGCATATGATGTTGATCTTTAATTTTATTCATTTCTGTTTGATTGTCATTATTTTTGATTTCATCAATTTTTTCTGAATATTTGAAATTGCCTCCACATTCACAGCTATCAAAGTCATCAATACGTTCACCGGGCTTTAACTCATAATAACCCCCACATTTTTCGCAAACTAAATACTTCATAATAACCACATTATTAATTTTATATTATCTCATCAATAATTACTTACATTATGGATTATTTTTTCTTTTCTATTTATTTAATAATAATTAATGTTATCATTTAAATAATTATTATAGGAGATTTATGTTTTAGTATATGAACTCCAATCTGAATACGACCATTCTGAAGGAGGAATATACATAATTTCAGCATATCCTTTCTTTAAAAGAAGAGCATTAATATTTTGATTATTCACATAAACCACGGCCAAAGTTCTTCCATACTTATCATGATTTTTAGCATCATCAATATCCAGATATACTGTTTTACCTAAACAATATGATTTCACAAAATCTTTTGCTTCTTGATATCCTGCTTGGCCCCTTTCCGGAGTGTTGACACCAGAAAAGCGTATTCTACCCACCCCAACAACAACAATGGTGTCACCATCTACCACATAATCACAGTAACCTTGTTTCTCATAATGGGCTGTAGTTGTGTTATTTTGAGAATTATTAAAATCTGAGCTATTTAAAGAAGAATCATTAGAAATATAATTATCTGTGTTTGAAGAAAAATCATTCCCTATGCATCCTGAAGATAAAATAGAGAATAAAATTAAACATATTATTATAATTGTAGATTTATTAAGGAAGTTTTTTATTGGCATGGTTATAAGATTATATTATTGAAACAATATAGTTATTTTTAATTAAATTTAGTATTCAGTAGTTATTTAGACATTTATTGTTTTATGAAATCCACAAGGCCGAATATAATATATTAATTAATTAAAAATGATTAATGGTGTTTTAAAATGAATTTTTAGGTTTCAAAAGAAAAAGAAAATCTTAAAAATCATATATGGGACTTAATAAATGAAAATGGAATTTCAAAAAGGCCTGAAGGAGATTATGGTAGGATACCTAACTTTAAATGAGCAAAAATTGCTGCAGAAAGATTAAGTAGGACTATAGAATGGTCAAATTCCAAAGTAATATTTTGCAGTCCCGATTCAGCCCAAAAAAATATCAGAAAACTTGCATTAAACCAAAATAAAGATTTAATAATGGCCACCCCCAAATTAGAACATGGATATCTTTTAATTGAAGGTGAATCTTTAAAAGAAAATAATGAAGAAATAGCTTCCACCATAAGAGGGGCCTTTAAATATGAAAACCCAATATCTAAAATTCCACATGTGTATAGGGGCATAGAAGGATCTGTAGCTATGGATATGAATGGAAATAGGCTGGGGAAAGGTGGGGTTTATGCTGATAAGGAAATTAGTGAATTAATAAATCAAAAATCAGCAAATAAGCAAACTCCTATGGTCACTACTATTCATCCTTTGCAAATAGTAAGTAATGTGCCCGTGGAAATTCATGATCAAAAAATTAACATGATAGTTACTCCCAATGAAGTTATTAGATCATAATTAGATCCTAAAATTGCATTGGTGAAATAAATAATAGAAATTAATGAGTTTATTAAAGATTAATAATACATTAAATAATGAATTTATCAATTAAAATAAGGTCTGATAATGAATTTAAAAAATATTGATTGGAAAGAAATTATTATGGCCTTATTATTCAGTATTATTCTTACAATTTTCCTTAAATTGAGTAATATAATACCTTAAATATCATCAATTATGTTGTTTTAGGATTATAATCTATTAAATTCAACCAAAATGGCCAAAAATATAAAATAAAGTACAATAAAGAGGATTAATATGCACGATAAAAATTCTGAAAATCATCCCACTATTAAAGGGGCCAAAATAATAGATGGAAAATTAAATTTTCCAATAAGCTGGTTAAATCAACAGGGTTACTGTGAATATAGCATATATCTAGAATACATGGAAGGAATAAGTACATTACCCACCCCTGAAATGATGAAAGGCCAAGAAATTCACCAGGAACTGGAAGATAAATTCAAAGAAGAAGCAGTCCCCGCCACATTTGCAGAAATGATGGAACTTTCCCAAAAGGAAGAATTATTATCCCGAGAACTATGGGTAGTTTCACCAGAATATGGCATAAGAGGTTTTATTGATGAAATATGGCTAACTCCTGATGAATTTATTATAATCGATGATAAGCCCGGGACAGTGGCTTATTATTCCACCATTAATCAAGTTTTTGGATATTGTCTTGCATTTAAAGATATAATTGAAAAAAATAGTGAAATAAGTAATGGGCGTAAAATAAGAGCTGCTCTAAGAGAAAGAGGAACAGATAACATTTTTTGGAGTGCTGAATTTGATCAGACTGCAGAAAAAAAGATTAAAACTCTTATTAATCGTATGCAAGATTTATTAAATGGTTCTAAGGCATTTTTACCTACAGATAATCCTCGAAAATGTGCTAAGTGCCGTTTTAGTAGTTACTGTGAATTTAAATAAATTCACTAGATTTATACTAAAATATTTTATAAAATAGAATTTTAAGACAAAATAATAATTAGATAATCAGATAGTTATAAATCAAATACCCAATATATTATATTAAAACTAAGAAAATTTAATTAATTACTCATATTAATAGGATACTTTAAATGTATCCTCTTACTAATAGTATGTTAACGACTGATTTTTGATTATTTGCTAATTTTGTTTTATTTTAAAATAGCCTTAAATAATTAATTATCATATTTTTAGAATTTGTATATTTTGTAAAATAAGGAAGATAATATGGATCAATTACTATTCAACGATTTAGATATATCAAAAGAGATTAAAAAAGCTATTGTAGACATGGGATTTGAAGAAGCTACTCCAATTCAGTCTCTCACTATTCCCCTAGCATTAACCGGAAAAGATATTATTGGGCAGGCCCAAACTGGTACTGGAAAAACCGCAGCATTTGGGATTCCTGTTCTAGAAAAAGTTTACACTCCGGACAAAAGCGTGCAGGCCATTGTATTATGTCCTACCCGAGAATTATGTATTCAAGTAGCTGAAGAAGTAGGAAGAATTTCAGCACATATGGAAAGAGTTAAAGTACTACCAATTTATGGTGGACAGCCTATTGGAAGGCAAATCAGAGCACTTAATAAAGGAGTGCATGTGGTTATTGGAACTCCCGGAAGAGTAATCGACCACATCCAGAGAGGAACTCTTAAATTAGATGGTGTGGAAATGGTTGTTCTGGATGAAGCAGATGAAATGCTTGATATGGGATTCCGGGATGACATAGAAGAAATCCTAAGACACGTTCCTAAGAAAAGGCAGACCCTATTATTCTCTGCTACCATGTCCAAGGACATTTTAAGACTCACTAAAAAATATCAGAAAAATCCAAAACTGATCAAAGTTGCTCATCACCAACTTACTGCTCCTGAAATCGAGCAAATCTATTTTGAAGCTAAAGAAAAGATGAAGACAGAAGTACTGTCCCGTGTAATGGATGTTCATGATATTAAATTAGCATTAGTATTCTGTAACACAAAACGCCGAGTAGACCGGTTAGTAAAAGACTTAAAAACTAGAGGATACTTTGTAGATGGTATTCACGGCGATATGAGACAGGGCCAAAGAGATAAGGTCATGAACAAATACCGTAATGGTAAAATAGACATTCTGGTGGCCACTGATGTTGCAGCCAGAGGAATCGACGTTCCTGATGTGGAAGCAGTATTCAACTACGACGTGCCTAACGACAATGAATATTATGTGCACCGGATTGGTCGAACTGGACGTGCTGGTAAAAAAGGACAGGCTTTTACCTTTGTAGCTGGTAAAGAAATCTACAAATTAAGAGATATCCAAAGATTTACCAAAACTAAAATCCAACAACAACAAATTCCTTCTCTAAAAGATGTTGACAAGCTTAAAACAGATATGATTCTGGAAAAAGTTAAAGCAACTATAGACAAAGAAGATTTAAGTAAATGTGTTCACAACGTAGAGCGCTTAATAGAAGTTGGTTATAACTCTGTAGATATATCTGCGGCCCTATTGAAGATTGCTAACGATAAAAACACTAATTAAGTAAATTTTTAATAATTAAAAATTTATTTTTTAAATATTTTTGAATTTTCATTAAGCATTTCTTTTTCTAGAAATTCGATTTGTATTCTTTTTTTCGATTCTTTTATTTTAATGATAGTATTCTTATTATTTTATAGATATGATAATCATAAAATGATAATCTAAATGATATTTTTCCTGGTAATTTGAAATATCACTAATTTCTAATTTAGCTAATTTAATTATTAAACTCATGAAAAGCTTTTTATTGGATAAAGCCCTATTAAATAAAAGTAAAATAGTAAAAGAGATTTAAATGAAATTAAAGAACACCTTAGGATTATTAGGAATAATTGGATTTTTAATTGTGGCTTACATGTTCATTGAGCCCTACTGGATTGAAACCAAGGAAGTGACCATTGAATCCAGTCAAATACCCTCCCAGTTCGATGGTAAGAAAATCGTTTTTATCAGTGATATTCATCACGGGCCATTTTTTGATAAAAATAGAGTCAATGATCTCGTAAATCAAGTCAATAACTTAAATCCAGACCTTATTTTATTAGGAGGGGACTATGTTAGTGGTAACTCCACTTACATTGCTCCAGTATTCTCGTCTCTGGCCAAATTAAAAGCCCCACTAGGAGTTTATGCAGTTCTAGGGAATAGTGACCCACAGTACTGGACTTTGAATACCATACCTAAATCAAATATGGCCTACATTGGCAACAAGGGAACTTGGATAGAGTTAAATGGATCTCAAATCAGATTAGGCGGAGTTGGAGATTATAAAAATGGTGCTCAAATACAAAATGCCACTATAGGTCCAGTTACCGCACAGGATTTTGTTATTTTATTATCACACAATCCGGATTATTTCCCCGAAGTAAATAAAAACAAAGTGGACCTAGTATTATCTGGCCATACCCATGGAGGACAAGTAACATTTTTTGGCCTTTGGGCTCCGGTTGTTTATTCAGATTATGGAAATAAATATCGTACCGGAATTATAAATGAAGATAACTCTACTATGATTGTGAGTAATGGAATAGGAACCGTTTACGCACCTATCAGGTTCTTTGCCAGACCTCAGATATATGTAATAACCCTAAAAAGAACCACTTAATTTTTTATTTTATTAGTTATGATTTTTTATTTATTTTATTATTGAGAATCAAAAAGAATTAGAATAGATATATAACATTAAATAAAATCAAACCGGATGAAAATAATTGCAAATCAAACAATTAGTCAATCTGCAAATCTTTTTTAAAATTCTCAAATCCTATTTTTTCTATATACTGCCCCAACCGTCTTTTGGTGTCTAATTCTTCATAATAATTAAAAATTTTATCAATTAATTCAATAGTATCATCATGCGAAAGGTTTTTCGCAATTATTTTTCCAATCATAGGTTTTCTTCCACTATTACCCCCTACTAAAATATTCCAGCCTTTTTTAGTACCAATTAGACCAATATCCCTAACAGCAGACATAGCACAGGAGTTTGGACATCCACTTACTCCAATTTTAGCCTTATTAGGCAAAGGACATCCCATAAATTTATCATCAATAGCTATTCCCATCTTTATGCTGTCCTGTTCTCCTTTTTTACAATGAATTATCCCTGGACAGAATTTAGCAGATCTCACCACTTTGCCAGTGAATCCACCAGGTTTCATATATAATTCTTTCCAAATATAATCTAGATTATCTTTAGGCATACCAATAACAGCAATTCTTTGTTCAGGAGTAATTTTAAATGTTTTAGCATTATATTTCTCTGCTATGTCTACCATTTTCTTCAAATCCTCCACTGAAATAATACCGCCCGGAAGATAAGGGATTATGGCATAAGTTTTCATGTCTCTTTGTAGTGCAGCGCCTTTTTCAGAAATATTTTCTAACATTAATTATTACCCCATATCATTTAATTATACATTTGATTATCAAATAATAATTTGATAGAATTAAAATCAATAAGCCTAATTTAAGCACTTAATTAATAAATAATTTGATTAAAAACTTTTTTAATATCATCATAAGTAATTTCAAATAATAATTTAAGCATTCCCTATCCACTGGAATCATAATGAATCATAATATTATTATAGATACTAATATTTGGTTTCAATAACAAATATTATATTAAATTTCAGAGTATTAAATCAAATGTTTATTCAGGGGATTAAAATGATAAAAAAAGCAGAACTGGTGGAACAGATAGAAAAAACAGACCTTGAAATTGCTAATAGTTCTAAAGATACTTGGGAAAAGAATATTTATTTAGATGATGAAAAAGTCCTAATTGTTGGATATGAAAAAGAAGAAAACTTTGAAAAGGAAGATCCTGAAGAAGAAACTGTTAATACCTATATCTGGTATTGGGAGTTAAGAAATTCTGAAAACTGGGAACTGCTATTTGAAAATCGCAATCAAAAGTTTAGCTTTTGCGAATCAGAGCATGGAACATTCAGTGACGATGACAAAATAGAAGATGTTGTAGGAGATATTGATGAAGGAGAAATCTGCACCTGGAGTGAACAGGACCATATCGAAGATATTTCCGATGAAATTGCGGATGTAACCATGGAATGGTTAAAAAAACTTTAATTAAACCTGCTTTAAAAAAGTCTTAAAAGATATAAAATGAGAAAAAATTGAATAAAAATAAAAAATTATTCCTCTTTTTTCTCATCAAGGCCCCATTTTTTTCTAAATTTCAATTTCTGCTTGGCATTCATCCAGTGGCTACCATCACAATAAGGCTTGTTTTCTGATTTACCGCAGCGACACAGAGTTACCCTATTCCGGATTTCATATACTGTTCCATCAGCAGATTCAATGTTAACTCCACCTCTAACCCAGATAGGGCCCTCACAGCTCTTTTGAGGGTCATGTATAAGTACAATGGAAGGTTCGTATTCTTTTTCAAAAGCTTGACCTGTTTTTTTGTCCCATAACACCAGTCTCCCAGAAGGACATACCATAGCCTCTTCAATGGCTGTTTGACGTGCTTCTGGATCATTTGATTTTTTTATATTCTCCCTTATGCCTCCCGCCCTTAGACAAAACCGGGAATGGTCGCAAAATTCATATACATCAGTTAATTTGAGCTCAGGGCCTTCAAATATATCTGCTTTTTCCATATAAGTTTTTTTACTGGCATTTTCGGTTCCATCGAAACCAGCTGCAGTATGAGTTCCATCACAATATGGCTTTTTTTTAGACTGGCCACAACGGCATAAAGTATAATTTTCTTGTGGGGGAAATTGACGAATATCCTGTAATTCCCTGGTGTGTCCTGCCTCATCAGTAATTAATTTCTGTTCATAAAGTGGAACCCCACCAGTAACAATATATGGGCCATTTTTAGTTATTTTAATTTTCATTTTATCTTTTTCAGCCATATGAATCCCTCATTAATTATATTTATTTTTTCATCATTTTAATTAATTCCTTTGTAAAGTAAAAAAATTAAAATTAAAAAATTTTTTAAAAATACTTTTCTATTTTCCTTTAACAACATTATTGCTGTTTCTTTTAGCCTTTGCAGCAAAAATACCTATGAAACACATTATAGTGAAAATTGTGAAACAGATAGGTATGCTTTTCAATAGAATAACATATGATTCTGGTGAAATAACAACCCTACCCATTACAAAAGCAAAAACTAGAGTTACAATCCCAACACTGAATGTCTGACCTATTAAACGCATGGAGCTTACCGTAGCAGATGCTATTCCATAGTATTTTCTCTCCACCGAACCCATAATAGCATTGGTATTAGGTGAAGAAAACAATCCAAAACCAAGACCCAGAATCATTAAAGCCACGATAATTAGCTCTAAACTAGTATTTTGATTGATGAATGAAAGAATAAAAAGTCCCACTGTGGTAATGGCCATTCCCAGAGTAGCTAAAAGTTGCGGATCTTTTTTATCAGAAAGACGACCAGCCATAGGTGCTACAATAGCCATTATTATGGGTTGGGCCACCAGAATCAGTCCTGTAGTCTGGGCATCAAATGCTTTTATGTATTGTAAGTAGTAGCTCAAAAGAAGAGATACCGCAAAGGTTGAACTGTAATTTATTAATGCAGCCAAGCTGGAAAATGCAAAAGTATAATTTTTAAAGAGTTTCATATTGAATACAGGGCTAGAATAACTTAATTCCCACTTTACAAATGCTAATAATAATAAAACTCCTATTAAAAGCATCAAGATTCCAGATGTATCTGGAAGAAGTGAAAATCCATACATCAACAAAAATAGTGCAACAGAATAAAATGCGGAGCCAATAAAATCGAATTTCTCGCCCTTAGCATCAGCCCACTCGTTTTTGAGTTTACCCAGTACAATGGCCAGAGTTAAAATACCAATAGGTACTGTGAACCAGAATATGCTAGGCCATCCTAAATAATAGGTAAATAATCCGCCCAATACTGGACCTAATGACAGTCCAATATAAACTACAGCTATATTTATCCCAATTACTTTTCCTCGGTCTTGAGGAGGATAAACCCGAGTTAAAAGGGCCAGACCTGTTACAAACATCATGGCAGATCCAATTCCCTGGAAAACCCTGAAAATGATTAAATCCATGGCATTAGGTGCCAATGCAGATAAAATCGAGAAAACAGTGAAAATAAGCATTCCATAGGTAAATATTTTTTTCATACCATATATTTCAGATATTCTACCAAATGGAACGGCAAATATAGCTGCTGCCAGAAGATATGAGGCAGGTATCCAGTTTTGAACTATAGCATTGATTTTAAACTGTGCTGCTATAGCAGGAAGAGCCACATTCACTGATGCACCCATAAATGGGGTTAAAAAAGATGAAAGGGAAGCTATAATAAGCACATAATGTTTCACTGATATTTTCTGCATGTTTTATCTCCAATGATTAAAATATGCCTATTAATAATATATATTTTCTTATAAAACAAGATTTTTTAATTGATAATAAACCCTGAAAAATATTTTTCTTTAAATTATTGAATATATTTACATTCCTTTATTTTAGCCCCAAAATACTTAGTCACATGGAATAAAATAAAGTTAAAATATATGGTATTATAATTAAAATTACTCAAATAGACTGATTAAATTAAGTTTGAGTTGATGCTATGCAAAAATGTGAAAACTGCGGGAAAAAATTTAATAAAGAAGATTTTTATAAATTAAAATTTAAATAAGAATTATAGGGCATTTTGCAGACGAAATAGGGCATTCTAATGAATTAGCCATTTGCACAGAATGTTTTTAATCCAGCAGAAACAAAAAAAATATGTTATTCCTGATAAAAATGAAGATTATTCTAAATGAATCAACTAATATGATAAATAAAGCTAAAAATTCTAAAAAACATCACAAATAATTATTTAACTAATTTAATATCATTTAAAATTATAATTAAAATAATGAAATAAAAGAGAATATAAAATTTATTAACTACTATTAATTTTAATTCTATAATCTGTTAAAAAAGAGAATATAAAATTCCTTCTAAAATATTAAAAGGAATTATTTTTTAATGAAAGGAGCCTCCAATCCCGCCATTTTCACACCAGTTAGGACTGATGACTCAATAGTTAATGCACGAAGATCGTCCTTTTCCAGTTTGCTCACATCAGTATTTCCTGCCTGCTGGGTAAGCATGCAAGCTTCTTCAGTCATGGCTTCTATGTAGCGGGCCACCTTTTTACCACCTTCCACATAATCCAGTCTTCTCCTAAATTGAGGGTTCTGGGTAGCAATACCTTTCCTGCAGGTTCCAGTGTAACACTTTTGACAAACACGGCAGCCGATGGAAACCAGCGCCGAAGTTGCGATGTATGCCGCATCTGCACCTAAAGCAATGGCCTTGGCCACATCGGCACCATTTCTGATACCGCCTGCAGCTACCAAACTTACTTTTTCCCTCAGGTTGATATGTTTTAAGGCTTCATCTGCTTCTACAATTCCCGCGATGGTTGGAACACCAGAGTGTTCAGTTACTATATCCGGACCAGCACCAGTTCCTCCTTGCATACCATCCACCACAATTATGTCGGCTCCAGCTTTAGCAGCAATCTTTACATCGTCACTGACCCTTCCAGAGGTGAATTTAACCATGATTGGAACTTTCCAGTCACTGATTTCTCTTAACTGAGAAATTTTCATGCTCAGATCTTCAGGACCAACAATATCCATGTGTCGGGCAGGGCTTAGAGCATCACTTCCTTCAGGAATCATTCTGATTTTAGATACCTCTGCGGTAACTTTTTCACCTAAAAGGTGTCCTCCCATACCGGATTTTGCTCCCTGACCAATTTTAATCTCAATGGCCTCAGAATTATTTAAATATTCTGCAGATACACCAAATCGACCAGATGCATATTGGGCAATTAATTTAGAAGCATATTTACGTTCTTCTGGAAGCATTCCACCTTCACCAGTGTTGGTAGCTGTTCCAGCAAGAGTAGCTCCCATAGCCAGAGCAATTTTGGCTTCTTTACTTAGTGCACCAAATGACATGGCGGCAATCATAATAGGTGTGTCCAGTACCAGTGGGTTTTCAGCGTAACGACTTCCTAAAACCACTTTGGTGTTACATGGTTCCCGATACTTATCAATAGGTGGCCTGGAAACCTGGGCCGGTACAATTACCAGATCATCAAATGTAGGTATGATACGGGTTGCACCACATCCCCTGACTTTGTAGGATCCTTCGTTAGATTTTCTCTGTATTTCCAATAGATCTGAGAATGACCAGACATTGCGAGTATCTTCGGGTACGGCATTTACTTCAATTGCATCGTTAGGACACATTTCTTCACATATACGGCATCCCACACAGTTTTCATGGTGAAGTGGGTAAGTTTGATCCCCAACTATTTCATAAACGTCATGAGGACAGTTGTTATAACAGGAGTAACAGTTTTTACATTGACTTTCGTCCCGGTTGTCACATAAGTACCAGCAGCATCCAGGCCTGTCAAAATTTCTCATACAGAGCTCTTTACTTCTTTCTACTTTGAAAGGCATTATGATCCCCCATTAGATTTTAATTTATTGGATCCTGATTCACTAAATGAATTATTTTTTAATGAATTATTTTGTTCAGCTTTTAATGGTTTAAAAATGGGACAAGCAGAATATTTAGTCCCTGAAGCTTTAACGATTGATTCTACATCACCAGTAAGTCCGGGTTTTGGTTTCCATGGGTCATGGGCACTTTTATCTACTATTAATGCCTCGTCAACCACTTTGCTAGAAACGGCGAAACTTAATAGAGAAGTAACAACTCCCCCATCCTGACCCTGGAACATAGCAGCCTTGGCAGAGACTATTTTAATATAATCTCCAAATGCAGATTTTTCAGCGTCATGACTAACTATATTATCAGGAACGTAAGTTCTAGGACAGGCCACATAACAGGCATTACAGCCTTCTGGGCATTTTCCTTTTACTTCAGGTTTTCTACCATTTATTTCCACAATATTTTCAGGACAGGACAATAAACAGGCCCCACAAAGAACACATGCACCAACATCAATAACATCGCTTTTAAGGTCTGAAAATTGACTATCTGCAATTTCTTCCAAGTATTCTCCTTCAGGCATTATTCTCCAGTATAACACTGGGCGAGCCATGTTTTCCCGTTTTTTAATTTCTTTTAAGTTTTCAGATTTCTTTTTAAAAGCTAATCTTTCCAT